>CAUQKD010000096.1:0-8767 GCA_963518365.1 uncultured Lachnoanaerobaculum sp.
CAGATATAGGTACAGACCATGCACATATACCTATTTATCTTATAAAAAATAATATCATATCTAAAGCCTATGCCTGTGATATAAATAAAGGTCCGTTAGAAAAGGCAAAGGAAAATATAAATTACTACGGAGTAAAAAACATTGAACTTAGACTTTCAAACGGCCTTGAAAAACTTAAATCCGATGAGGCGGATACTGTTATTATAGCCGGTATGGGAGGAGAACTCATAATAGATATTTTAGAAAAAGGCAGAAGATTTTTTGAAAGCAAAAGAAAGTTTATACTGTCTCCGCATACAAAGATTGATGAGGTAAGAAAGTTTCTTCTTTCAAACGGGTTTGAAATCACAAAGGAAGATATGTGTATTGATGAGGGCAAGTTCTATACCGTTATTGAAGTAAAGTATACAGAAAATAAAGAGATGTATTCGGAGACTGAGCTCTTATACGGCAAATATCTTATAGAAAATAAACATCCAGTATTGCTTAGGTTTTTAAAAAAAGAAGAAGCAAAGTATATAAGTATTTTATTAAATATCGGATTAAATGAGGAGAGAAAAACAGAATTTAGACATAGACTTGATATAATTAAGGAGACTATAAATGAAATGCAGTGAGATTTTTGAATATTTAACTAAGCTATATCCTCTTGAGCTTGCTATGGACTGGGACAATTCAGGATTTTTACTTGGAAGAAGTGATAAAGAGGTAAAGAATGTTTTGGTAGTACTTGATATTACAAATGAAGTACTTGAATATGCTAGGGCAAAGGATATTGATTTGATTGTATCGCATCATCCAATTATCTTTTCTGCGATAAAGAGAGTCACAGATGAAACACTTCTTGGAAACTATATCTTAAAAATACTGAGAAATGATATTTGTGTGATTGCAATGCATACAAATTTCGATATTGCAAAAGGTGGTATGGCGGATATCTGTAGCGAAAGGCTCGGACTAAGTAACACCTGTGTATTTGAAAGAACAAATTTATGTGACGGAGAAGAGCTTGGCATAGGTAAAATAGGTGACTTAAAAAAAGATATGTCACTTGATGAACTTATAAAACTTGTAAAGACAAAGTTTGATTTAAGTCATGTGAGTGTCTTTGGAAGAGAAAATATAAGCTCTAATATAAGAAGAGTTGCAATAAGCCCGGGTTCAGGTAAGGGAATGTATAAGTACGCTGTTAAAAGAGCAGATGTCTTTATCACAGGTGATATTACACATCATGACGGACTGGATGCAGCCAATGACGGAGTTTGTATTATAGATGCAACACATTACGGACTTGAGCATCTGTTTATAGATAAGATAAAATCGGATTTGGACAAATGTGAGAGTATAAAGGTCTTTGAATTCAAAAATACAAATCCTGTGGAGATAATTTAGAGAATGGTAAAAATTTTTTTGGCAGAGGATGAGAAATTTGTAAGAGAAGGTATTAAAAATCAAATAGACTGGAATGCATATGGTTTTGATTTTGTAGGGGAAGCTGCCGACGGAGAGTTGGCACTTCCTTTAATTGAATCTTTAAAACCCGATATTTTAATTACCGATATTAAAATGCCTTTTATGGACGGACTGGAACTTGGCAGAATAGTTAAGAATAAGTTTCCTGATACAGTTATTATTTTTTTAAGCGGATATGATGATTTTGATTATGCACAAAGAGCAATACATATAGGTGCATCTGAATATATTTTAAAACCTATATCAAAAGAAAAGCTTCTGTCGGTTCTTCAAAAAGTTAAATCTGTCATTACATCAAAATATAACGATACAGATAATTTAAAGATTAAAAGTGTTGAACTTGATATTAAAAAATTTGATACGTCAAGTTTTGATAAGGGGAAATTAAGAGAGTTTATTATAAATGGCGGTATATCGGATGTAGAGGATTTTGTAAAATCATATATTGATAATATGGGCGGCCAACTGAAGTCTTTGA
The DNA here is from genome assembly GCA_963518365.1 of uncultured Lachnoanaerobaculum sp. Taxonomy (GTDB): domain Bacteria; phylum Bacillota; class Clostridia; order Lachnospirales; family Lachnospiraceae; genus Lachnoanaerobaculum. The sequence goes on from CAUQKD010000096.1 coordinate 1,952, forward strand.
TTTTCAGGCAGTATATTGTAATGGATGCATTTATAGAGGCAAATATTTTTTTTGATGATAAAAGCAGTGATAAAGAAGAGCTTGGAAACAAATTCGGCAGTGTGGAAGTTATTGATTTGGCAGTTACGGATATCTATATGATGAAAGAGTATTTGTTGAATTTATTGATATATATGATTGAAAAAAAGGATAAGCTTACAGGAAGGCAATACAGCTTTTTATTAAATAAAGCTAAGGATTTTGTAGCCAAAAACTATATGAATTGTGATATATCCCTAAATACTGTTGCGGAATATATAGGTCTGAGTCCGGCATATTTCAGTACTATATTTAAGCAGGAATCAGGCGTAAATTTTATAGATTACCTGACAAAAATCAGAATAAATGAAGCAAAGAGGCTTTTAAGAAGCGGTGATAAGAGGATATCCGATATTGCATTAGAGGTGGGCTACAGAGATCAACATTACTTCAGCTCATTATTCAAAAGATATCAGAAAGATACCCCAAAGGCATATAGAGAAAAGAAAAATGAAAAGTAGTATACAAAATTATGTTATGAAAAGATTGCTCATAACATTTATTCCTGTATCAATTATTATCGTTTATTTATTACTGGTTTTAAAGTGGCAAAATGATGAATATACCGATATAGTCAAAAACTTAAGTATTGCTACTGAATTTAATTTCAAATTTAAAGAAAATATCGACCATAAGATGTATCGTGTAGTAATAGGTGCAGATACGATTGAAAACCAAAATCCGTATGAAGATCTTGAATATGCGAAAAAAATATTTGAAAGACTTTTGGATTCAAGTAATTCAAAAGAAACTGTCAACAGGCCAAAAGGTCTTATAACTCTTGTAAATATATTGAAAGATCAAATAGATAATATTGCAAAGAGTGATATATATAAGGACTACAATAAAAATATGGACAGTCTTGAATATGATATAAGAATTACAACTGAACTTATAGAAGATACTGTGAATGACTATATTTATGAAGAAACTAAGGAACTTAATGTAGTGAGTATCAGGCTTAGAAAACAGATGACAGTTATTTTCACATTAAGCATTGTAAGTATAGTATGTATATTATATTTTACCGTTTATATGTACAAGCGTGTATCAAGACATATTGCAGACCCGATAAAAAAACTTTGTAATTATACAAAGAGAAGTGAAAACGATTTGCTTAAGAATGATTTGGAAAGCCAAATTTTAGAAATCGATGAGCTCTCCAAAAACTTTAATGATAAAATAATCAGAATAAAAGAATTGATAGAGAATATAAAAACAGAACAAAAAAATAAGAAAGATGCAGAACTTTGGCTGTTGCAATCACAAATAAATCCACATTTTTTATACAATACTTTAGATACGGTAGTATGGATGGCAGAAGCAGGAGATTCAAAAAAAGTAGTGGATATGATTACAACATTGTCAAGCTTTTTAAGGATCGGACTTAATAACGGAAGAAGATTTATACAGATAAGAGAGGAAGTCAAACATATAGAAAGTTATCTAAAGATACAAAAATTCAGATATGAAGATATATTGGAGTATGATATTGAGATTGAAGACAGCCTGTATGATATGAAAATACTGAAACTTTTATTACAGCCTATTGTAGAGAATGCACTTTATCATGGCATAAAGTATAAAAGAGGAGGTGGAAATATCTGTATAAGTGGATATAAAAAAGATAATACTATAGTTTTAAAAGTAACGGATAACGGCATAGGTATGAATGATGTTAAGCTTAAAAGTATTAAGGATATGTTTGAGAATATTTCTGTATTTGAAAATATCGCTATGAAAGATACTTTAAAGACAAAATATCCTGACAAAGGGTTTGGGCTTTGTAACGTAGCTGAGAGAATAAAGCTTTATTATGGCAATGAATATGGTTTAACTATTGAAAGCGAAGAAAATGTAGGTACAACTGTTACTATAAATTTACCTATAGAGTAGATTTTATTATAATGTTTAGACATCAAAATATATTAAACTTTCAGCATAAAAAATTTTACTTAATATATGAATTTTGAAAAAATAATATAAAGTTTACATAATAAATTCTATATTTATATAGTCTTTTTTGAATTATAATGGAGGAGAAAAGTAAATGTTTTCGTAATCATAAAGTTTTAAAGGAGGAGTTTATGAGTAAAAGAGGGTTCGGTTTTGTATTGTCGGCAATCATGATTGCAATGTTGGCACTTACAGGCTGTGGAGGATCAAAGGCAACCGGTGAGTCAAAGTCTGTTGAATCGTCAGAGACTTCAGGCGAGAGCAAGAGCGAAGAGGCAAAGAGTGAGGAGTCAAAGGATTCATCAAAGCTTATTGTAGTGGGTTATGCACAAGTGGGAGCGGAGTCTGATTGGAGAACGGCAAATACGGAGTCATTTAAGACTACATTTGTTCCTGAAAACGGTTATAAGCTTATCTTCAATGATGCACAGCAAAAGCAGGAAAATCAGATAAAGGCTATTAGAGATTTTATACAGCAGGAGGTTGACTATATTGTTCTTGCACCTGTTGTAGAGACAGGATGGGATACAGTATTGCAGGAGGCAAAGGATGCGGGAATACCGGTAATACTTTCAGACCGTATGATAAAGACATCTGATGACTCACTTTATACTGCAATGGTATGCGGTAACTTCTTGAAGGAGGGAGAAACGGCAGGACATTGGCTTGAGGAATATTTAAGGTCAAAGAATGTGAGTTCTGATAAAAAGATAAACATAGTTACACTGCAAGGTACAATAGGAGCGTCAGCTCAAGTGGGCAGAACAGACGGATTTGGTAACATTTTGAGCCAACATCCGAACTGGAAGATGCTTGCAAAACAGACAGGTGAATTTACACAGTCAAAGGGTCAGGAAGTTATGGAATCTTTCCTAAAGCAATTTGATAATATAGATGTTGTAGTTGCTGAGAATGACAACATGGCTTTCGGTGCAATAGATGCAATAAAGGCAGCCGGAAAAACCTGTGGACCGAACGGTGATATAACAGTTATATCCTTTGATGCTGTAAAGGCTGCATTTGATGCAATGATTGCAGGTGATTTGAATGTAAGTGTTGAGTGTAATCCTCTTCACGGCCCTAGAGTGGCGGAGATTATTCAAAAACTTGAAAAAGGTGAAACTGTAGATAAGATTCAGTATGTTGACGAGACATATTTTGATACAAGCATGGATCTCGAGAAAATTAAGGCAGGAAGAGCTTATTAATACAGCATAATTTGATATTTTGCTTAAAGAAAATACTGGGAGTGAGGAGTTATTTACTCCTTGCTCCTTTTGAGGTTAGTATGGATAATTTATTGGAAATGAAGGGGATATATAAAAATTTCCCCGGTGTAAAGGCACTTGATAATGTGGATTTTTATTTAAAAAAAGGTGAAATTCATGCATTGATGGGAGAAAACGGTGCCGGAAAATCCACTCTTATAAAAGTACTTACAGGTGTGGAAGAATTTGAAACAGGACAGATTATACTTGAAGGTAAAAAAAGTATAATCAATAAAAGTCCGAAAGAAGCGCAGGCAAACGGAATAAGTACAGTGTATCAGGAAGTAAATCTCTGCCCGAATATATCGGTTGCGGAAAATCTTTTTTTAGACAGAGAACCGAGAAAATTCGGACTTATAGATTGGAAAAAGATGAATAAGACGGCAAAGGAGCTTTTAGATAAACTTGATATAAATATAGATGTAACAAAACCTACAGAACATTATTCCATTGCCGTTCAGCAGATGGTTGCGATAGCAAGAGCTGTAGATATGTCAGCAAAGGTACTTATACTTGATGAACCTACTTCATCACTTGATGATATTGAAGTGGAGAAATTGTTTGCACTTATGAGAAAACTGAAATCAGACGGAATAGGGATTATATTTGTAACTCATTTTTTGGAGCAGGTATATGCGGTATGTGACAAGATTACAGTTTTACGAAACGGTTGTTTGGTGGGAGAATTTGAAGTGGAAAACTTACCGAGGGTGCAGCTTGTAGCCAAAATGATGGGTAAAGACTTCAATGATCTTGAAAATATTAAAGGAGAAAATAAGGAATTAAAAAATAAAGAGATTCTTTTAAAAGCCTGTTCAATCGGTTCAAGAGGTAATGTAAAACCTTTTGATTTGCAAATAAATAAAGGCGAAGTGATAGGCATTACAGGACTGCTCGGTTCAGGACGCTCAGAGCTGGTAAGAGCTATATACGGTGCCGACAAGGCTGACAGCGGAAAACTTGAGTTTAAGAATGAAGAAGTTAAGATAAAGGCACCTATAGATGCTATGAAACTTGGTATGGCATATTTGCCTGAGAACAGAAAGGATGAAGGAATCATAGCGGATCTTTCTGTAAGAGAAAATATGATAATTGCTTTGCAGGCAAAAAGAGGCCTGTTTAAGCTCCTTCCGGATAAAATGCAGGAAGAGTTTGTAGATAAATATATTGAGATACTTCAGATAAAAACCGCAAGCAAAGAGACACCTATAAAGCAACTTTCAGGCGGTAATCAGCAAAAAGTTATACTTGGCAGGTGGTTGCTTACAAATCCTGATTTACTTATCCTTGATGAGCCGACAAGAGGTATTGATGTTGGTACAAAAACAGAAATACAAAAACTTGTACTCAGACTGGCGGATGAAGGTATGAGTGTGATATTTATTTCTTCAGAAATAGAAGAAATGATCAGAACCTGTCAAAGGATGGTAGTAATGAGAGATAAGAAAAAGGTGGGAGAACTTGATGCAAATGAAATATCTCAAAAGAATATAATGAGTGCTATAGCAGGAGGTACAGATAATGAATAATATAAATATAAAAAAGATAACTTCTGCCGGATTGTTTCTTCCCATACTCAGTTTGATCTTGGTTTTGATTATAAATGTAATAAAGACTCCGAACTTTTTCTATATTACAGTGCAAAACGGTGTTCTTTACGGATATATAATTGATGTAATAAACCGTGCAAGTGAGCTTGTCATATTGGCAGTAGGTATGACTTTGGTTGTAGCTTCATCAGGAGGCACCGATATATCCGTAGGTGCCGTATGTGCATTGGCAGGTGCAGTTGCCTGCTTTATTTTAGCAGGAGGTCAGGTCTCTACAGATATATACCATGCACCGTATGTATTAGCTTTCATTTCGGCAATATTGGTAGGACTTTTATGCGGTTCGTTTAATGCGTTTCTTGTGGCTAAGATGAATATACAACCTATGGTTGCCACTTTGATACTCTTTACTGCCGGAAGAGGTATGGCACAGCTTGTAACAAACGGACAGATAACATATATAAGAGTGGATTCGTTTAAGATGCTTGGCAATTCAATTAAGGGTATACCGCTTCCCACACCTGTATTTGTAGCAATAGCTGTAGTGACAGTGACTTTTGTGATACTTAAAAAAACCGCACTTGGACTGTATATTGAAACTGTGGGTATAAACAACAAGGCGGCAAGACTTGTAGGACTTAATCCTGTGCTTATACAATTTATAGCTTATGCATTTTGCGGACTTTTGGCAGGCCTTTCCGGTATGATAGTATCTTCAAGAGTATATTCCGCCGATGCCAATAATGCAGGGCTTAATATAGAGCTTGATGCAATACTTGCGGTTGCACTTGGCGGAAACAGTTTGGGAGGAGGCAGGTTCTCACTTCTTGGAAGTGTAATAGGAGCGTATACAATTCAGGCACTTACTACAACATTGTATGCTATGAGTGTGTCTGCCGATCAGCTGCCTGTGTACAAGGCGATAGTGGTCGTAATAATTGTTTCTTTACAGTCAAAAGAGTTACAAAGAATAATAAGAGATATAAGACATAGCAAAAAGAAAGTGGAGATTGCATATGAAAAATAAGATTAAAAATATAGAGAATAAAACTTTTTTATTGTATATGACTGTGGTTCTTTTCATTGTAATGTATGTGATCGGAATTGTGATGTTCCATGACAAAGGATTTCAAAAGCCACAGGTTTTTTTAAATCTGTTTATATCAAATGCAGGCCTTATAGTGATAGCTACAAGTATGACAATGGTAATAATATCAGGAGGAATAGATATTTCAGTAGGATCATTTGTAGCACTTACCTGTATGATGCTTGCATATATGATGGAAAAAGGGAAAATGGGTGCAATAAGTTCTATCGTAATTGTAATGGTAATGGGGCTTGCTTTCGGACTGGTACAAGGTGTGCTTATAGCTTATTTGAATATTCAGCCTTTTATAGTTACTCTTGCCGGAATGTTTTTTGCCAGAGGAATGACTGCCATTATATCACAGGAGATGATCAGTATAAAAAATGAGACATTTTTATCGTGGGCAAATAATAAGATTACAATTCCGATATTTGGGATTGTAAATAAAAAGGGAGCCACCATATATCCCTATATTTATCCTACAGTAATAGTTGCTATGGTAATATTGGTAATGATGTTTGTATTGCTAAGGTATACAAAGTTTGGAAGAAGCATATATGCTGTAGGTGGAAATGAACAGTCAGCACTGCTTTTAGGCTTAAATGTAAAAAAGATAAAATTGCAGGTGTATATACTTAACGGAATACTTTGTTCAATAGGGGGATTTTTATTCTGCCTAAACACTTGTGCAGGCTTTGTAGAGCAGGCAAAAGGTTTTGAGATGGAAGCAATAGCCGGTTCGGTTATAGGAGGTACACTGCTTACAGGCGGAGTCGGAAATGTATTCGGAAGTCTTTTCGGAGTGCTTATAAAGGGAACCATTGAGGCATTTGTAAGTTTTCAGGGTACTCTATCCTCATGGTGGACAAAGATTATA
>CAUQKD010000097.1:0-8766 GCA_963518365.1 uncultured Lachnoanaerobaculum sp.
TTACAGCACTTCAGTTTGCAGTATGGATTTTGGTATTGCAGCAGGTGGACGGAAATATTATAGGACCGAAGATACTCGGACAGACTACAGGTCTTCCAAGCTTTTGGGTACTATTTTCTATATTGCTATTTGGAGGACTTTTCGGCATTGTAGGTATGATAATAGCTGTGCCTACTTGGGCGATAATATACAGGACTATAAGCAGGCTTTCAGAGCATTTCTTAAAGAAAAAAGGGCTTGAACCTGACAGCTGCAGTTATGTGAATCTTGATTACATAGATGAAGAAAGCAAAAAATATATAAAATTGGAATAATTTATTTACCCCTCATTTGATAAATGCAATGAGGGGTAATTTTTTAGGAGGAAAAATGACAAAAGAAAACTTACAATATATAGAAAATGTAAGAGCCAAGGATATACCTTGGCACAGGCTTACCACTGCTTATAAAAGAGCTACAGACTTTCCCGAGTATTTTAAAATTTTAAATGATATGAAGGATAAAAAGTCTATAGAGACGGCAGGAGAGGAGATAGCCATGGGAATTGAACATCAGTCCACACTTTGGCATGCAACACCTTTTGCCTGTATATTCCTATGCAGAGTCTTTAAAAAGGCTTTGAAGGAGAGAGATAAAAATCCGGTAGCGGCCTATCTTGTACCTGAGCTTGCGGAATTGTTCGTATATATAGTTGAAGCGGTAAATATTGTCGAAGATATGGAACATCCGGATCCCTTGCCGAACTTTAAAGATATGCTCTCTGAAAAGTATCTGTGGTCCGAAGTTTATGATGAGGAAGAGGATGAAATGAGATGGGACGAGGTTGATGTATTTCCTGGTGATTTGTTTTACAGCTTTTATTATTATTCAAAACAGGTATTGCTGCTTTTAAAACCTCTATTAAAACAGCCGGAGGATGAACGGTCTGAGAAATTGTACGAGCTTATAAAAGCATAGGAGACAATATGAAGAGATTAAAGAGAATATTACTTGGTTTTGTAATTATTATAGCGGCAGCAGTTTGTATGATGTAATGATTTTTGTATACGAAGGTGAGCCTATAGAGATAATAAATTAAAATTTTCAGATTAACTTGCTTTTTGAAAGCAAAGTGATATACTCCTAGTTAGCAAATTCTAACTTGGAGGTTTTTTATGAACAATGTAATAAATATAGTTATAATAGTTGTCATTGCGGCACTGGTGGTTTTCGGAATCACCCACTATATCAAGACGCTGAAAAAGGGTGGGGATTGTTGCCCTGAGCATGAGGAAGGAACTAAATTAATAAAGGTTAAGGACAGAGATAAGTCACATTATCCGTATGAGGCAAAACTCGCTATAGACGGAATGAGCTGTGAGAATTGTGCAAAAAATGTTGAGAATGCGCTTAATTCGCTTGACGGTACTTGGGCAACTGTAAGTCTTGAGGACAACACGGCAACGGTACTTTTAAAGGATAAGCCTGATATTGATAAGCTTTCAAAGGCTGTATCGGATGCAGGATATTTGGTATTAAAGAGAAAATCTACATACTGAAATTGTAAAATAGGGACTAAAAATTGAAAGATTATTTAAAATCAAATAAAATTGGCATAATATAGCGTTAATAATATAAATATGTTATAATGGATAGTACAATATATTTGTTAATGCATAATGAATATCACAATGTATAAGATTATCTTACAATTTAATTCATATTTTGCATTGGAAAGGAAGTTTATGTCAAAGAAGATTAAAATATTTTATGATTACACATGCCCTTTTTGTTACAAAGGAATAGGAGAGCTTCAAGATATTTTACCGGATTATAAGAGTGTGGAGGTGGAGTGGTCTCCATGTGAGGCACATCCAAGACCGGAACCTGCAAGGGTGCATTCGGATTTGGCGGCACAGGTAGGCTTTTATATTGCAGAGAACGGCCTTAATATAAAAAAGTACAATAACTTGGTGTTTGAAGCACATTTTGAAAAACAGCAAAGAATTGATGATAAGGAGCTTTTGGCAGACCTCGCCGAGCAGGCAGGTGCAAAGAGAGAAGATGTTTTGGAGCTTTTAGCTGCAAATAAGAACGCAAAGAAGGTGGAAGATTCAAATATTGAGGTTTGGGATACATTAGGTATTCCTGCAGTGCCTTCTTATGTGTACGGTGATACAGTTGTGGCATCCGGAGGCGGATTATTGGTTCCTATCAGTAAAGTTTCAGAGCTTTTTAAGCTGGCTGCAAACGATGAGTAAAGTGATTTTGGTAGTTTTCACAAAAGTTACTTAGAAAATATTTACCAAAGTTTTTGCTTTGGTAAAATTTAAGCCATATTATAATATATAAAAATTATATTATAATATGGTTTTTCATATAAATAATAACTGAAAAAGTTAGGCCAAAAAGCTCCAATTACCACTTCGCAAAAAGATTGCAACATTTTCTTATTGACATTTAACATTTATGTAATATAATAAAAGTATCCCGACGAACAAAAGATTCGTTCTTTGCAAGAAAGGAAGTAAATGAAAAACAACTTTAAGAAGATAATTTTAGTTGCATTTGTTTTTTCAGCTATGATGGCCGGAAGTGCATATGCGGCTACACAGGCGGAAGTGGATTATGTGACAGGTCCGGCATTCGGTCTTAATGCGGATCAGTACGAAACAACACTTGACTCTTATAAACAACAGCAGGAGGCTGAACTTGTAGCGAAGGAGGATGAGGAGATAGTTGCCTTAAGAGCATCTGCAAGAGGCAGATCTGTAGGTAAGTTCAAAGCGTACGCTTACTCACTTGATACAGATCCTTCCAATATTACTACTGCAGGTACAAGACCTACTGTAGGAAGAACTATAGCTGCAGACTGGTCGGTGCTTCCGAGAGGAACCAGAGTTCGTATCGGAGACAGTGATACTATCTATGTAGTGGAAGATACAGGTGGCAATATTAAGGGAAAGACCATCGACATCTTCATGAACAATGACAGTGAGGCCAGAGCACATGGAGTAAGATACCCTGAGCTTTATGTCGTAGAGGGTGATGCAAAAGACGCTCAGCAAAAGATTGATGCGATTTTGGCAAGAAGAGCCGAGAGACAGGCAAGTCAGAATAAATAATTTAAGACCAAGAGATAGCAAATAAGTTAATATGTGAATAGGTTAGACAGTTACAAGCAGGTAACAAGACAATATAGGATTATTGTCTACACTTCGTTAAGAAGATATGATTAATACGTTTGCAAAAGGGATATTAGAGAGAAAATCAATTCGGTTTTCTCTTTTTTATATTGTAAAAATTTTTGTATAAAAAAACTCCCGCAGTTTCCTGCGAGAGTCTTTTATTTATTTTGCAAACTGTCTTGGCGGTGTATTTTCGTTAAGAAGCTCAAACTTATATCCGTCAGCCTTAAGTCTCTCTATAATGGTAGGGAGAGCATCATGTACGAATGCGGTACTCGGCATATCGTGCATAAGCAAAATGGAATGAGTATTCTCATTTACCTGCTTGATAGTCTGGTCAATAAGTTCCTGACCTTTCTTGCCCTCTACGTCGCCGTCAAATGAGTTCCAGTCAAAGTATACTATTCCTCTGTCTCTGATAGCCTGTAAAAGCTGAGGTCTGATAGCTTTGTTGTAGCTTGCATTACTTCCGCCCGGGAAACGAAGCATCTTACTGTGCTCGCCTGTAGCTTTAAAAATAAGATCGTCCATAGCGTCATAGTCAGACATAAATGCATCTACAGAAGCATATATCTTCTTGTAGTTATGTGTTAAACTGTGAACGGCTACATTGTGACCTCTGTCTTTGATCTGCTTAAGCATATTTATCAGAGGTTCAGTATCCATATACTGTGCTGTAACAAAGAAACAAGCCTTGATATTGTACTGGTCCAATATATCTAAAAGTCTTGGAGTACCTGTCCAAGGACCGTCGTCAAATGTGAAATAAACCACCTTTTCATCCGGACCCGGATTGCTCTCAGGTGCGGCTGTAGTCTCTTCGGCACTCTGAGAAGTCTCGCTCTCAGATACTGCTGAAATCTCACCTTCACTTGAGGTCTCACTGTTATTTACTTCTACAGTTGTCTCTGTAGTGTCCTTTGATGCGTCCGCTACTTTAACATTTTTCTTTCTTGCATTCCAACCGTAGGCAACCATCGCTGTAAAAATACAGCAAAAAATCAATACTATAATCGGCACAACAAAATTATGTCTTTTTCTTCTACTTCTTCTTTTCATTTCTACCTTCCTTAGATAAATTGAATGCCCTGAGTCTTGTAAGATCTATGAAGATATATAGAATTTAGATGACAAACAGAGTATTCGAAACTTGTATTAGTATAACAGATAATAGGCTGTTTGTGTTGATATTTTTCTTAAATACTTTTAAAGGAATGATAAAGCATAATTATGATATTCGGATAAATATGAGTACGGTCTGTAATTTAAATATTGTGATTTTGTTGACAGTTATAATATATACATATATGATGTTTGTGTTCAAAATCAAAATGAAAAGGAAAATATTATGGTATATATTTGGCTGATTATAGGCTTTGTATGTCTTGTAGGCGGAGCGAATTTCTTTGTGGAGGGAGCTTCGCAGGTGGCAAGAAAGCTCAATGTGCCTTCTGTTGTAATAGGTCTTACAATAGTGGCATTCGGAACAAGCGCTCCCGAGGCTGCGGTAAGTATTGATGCGGCTCTAAAGGGGAGCAATGCGATAGCGCTTAACAATGTTATAGGTTCAAACATATTCAATCTTTTGGCGGTAGTGGGTATATGCGGAATAATACATACAATGCCTGTGGATAAGTCGCTTTTAAAATTTGACTATGTGGTGAATATAATAATTACGATTATAACACTTGCTTTTATATTTCTTACAAGCGGTATAGGAAGAATAGAGGGTGCGATACTTCTTATAATTTTTATAGTGTATATGATTTATACTGTAAGGTCTGCGCTTAAAGGAAGCAGTGACAATAAGGATGAAAACAAGAAAAAGCTGCCGCTGCCTTTGGCAATTGTCTATATAGTCGGAGGTCTTGCACTTGTAGTATTTGGCGGTGACAAGGTTGTGGAGTCCGCCAAAGAGATAGCTTTGATGTTCGGAATGAGTGAGACATTGGTAGGACTTACAATAGTGGCGATAGGTACTTCACTTCCTGAGCTTGTGACAAGTATTGTAGCTTCAAGTAAAGGTGAGAACGGTCTTGCACTTGGTAATGTTATAGGTTCAAATATCTTTAATATTATATTTATACTGGCATTCTCTTCCGTATTAAATCCTATAGGTGCGGATGTGGTAGCAGTATATGATACATTCTTTTTATTATGTGCAACATTGATGGTGTATATATTGGCTAAAAATGACGGTGAGATATCCAAAAAAGAAGGTCTTGCCATGGTTATAGCTTATATAGCATACACTGTATTTATTATATTGAGATAAAAAATAAACCGATTCTTTTTGAGATAACTCATAAGAATCGGTTTTTATTTTATATTAAAGCAAGTTTTATGCTAAGAAAGGCACAAGGAATAAGAATCCGCAGCCTATGATGATTCCTGTCACTATAAGTACTATAGCACAGTAACCCATAATATCTCTGGCGCCAAGTCCTGCAATACCCAGAGCCGGCAAAGCCCAGAAAGGTTGAAGCATATTTGTCCAAGCATCACCCCATGCAATAGCCATTGCGGATACTGCCGGAGAAACTCCGATTGAATTGCCTGCAGGCATTACTATAGGAGCCTGTACAGCCCACTGTCCGCCGCCTGAAGGAACGAAGAAGTTTACAATACCTGCAGAGAGGAATGTAAACAGCGGGAATGTGGTCTGAGTTGATATATTTACAAAGAAATCGCTTATAGCACCTGCAAGTGAATGTCCGTTAGGACCTGCAGCGGTCATAATACCCATGATTCCTGCATAGAACGGGAACTGTAAGATGATACCGCCTGCACTCTTTGAAGCGTCTGTAATAGCTCTTACATAGCTTATAGGAGTTCCGTGGAATATAATTCCAAGTGTAAGGAAGATAAGGTTTACAACATCAAGTGATAAGTTCAGCCCCTTATTGACAATTACAGAGTGTATAATGTAAGTAATAGCAATTAAAGCTGTTATTATTGAAAGGAAAGGGCTGTTCTCAAGATGCTCAGCCGGTGTGGTGGCCTTGGTCAGCTCAACCTTTTCTTCTACAAGCAGCTTAGGATCCACAGTTACGGTATCCTCAGGCAGCGGATGCATCTTCGCATTGACAAAGGCTATTACTATAATGATAGCCACTACAATGATAAGATTCCATGCTGAAAATATAGTCTGTGATGTAGGGATAGACTCGGTTACGGCGCCTGCGGTCTGCTTGTTTATCTCATCGGTATATGAGGCAAGCTGTAGCGGTATTGAACCTGAAAAACCTGCGTGCCAGATTACAAAGCCTGAATATGCTGATGCGATAAGCAGTCTGTAGTCGACACCCTTTACCTTCTTTGCAATTTCCTTTGCAAGTATTGCGCCTACTACAAGTCCGAATCCCCAGTTAAGCCAGCAGGCAATCATAGATACCACTGTAATAAACACGATTGCGGATGTAGGACTTTTCGGAACTCCCGCCGCCGCATTTATCGCTCTTTTTACCGGCGGAGCGGTAGCAAGTGCGGTACCGAGTACAAGTACAAGAGCCATCTGCATAGAGAATTTCAAAAGACTCCAGATACCCTTACCCCAAGCATCGGCTACATCCCAAAGCTTCATACCTGTAACAGGTAATGCAGCCAGGAAAACTACAATAGTAAGGATGATACAGAAGATGAATGCATCCGGCAAATACTTCTGAACAACATTTACACATGCGTTTGTAAATTTCTTAAACATTTATCTGCCTCCTTTTACGAATTGTTTAATTATTAACATTATATCAAAATTCAATCCAAAAAACCACTATATATTCATAAAAAATTAAATAAAAATGCTTCAAAAATTCATAAAAAGCATTCCAACTTTAAAAAGGGATATGACTATAAGCATATCCCTAATGTGTAAAACATTATATAAGTCTCTTAAGTAAAAGGCTTTTATAAGAATGCCTTTAAATTAGAATGTTTTTAAATCATCTGCAACTTTCAAAGGTGCTTCGGTCTTTGCAATAACTTCATCTACGCTTACGCCCTCAGCAACTTCTTTAAGTACAAGACCGTCATCTGTAACTTCTATTACAGCCAACTCCGTAACAATCTCGTCAACCGCATGTATAGCTGTAGCCGGAAGATTGATAGACTTCAAAATCTTCGGAGAACCGTCTTTTGCGGTATGTGTCATAGCGATGACAACCTTTCTTGAACCTGTAACAAGGTCCATAGCGCCGCCCATACCCGGAACCATCTTGCCCGGAACTATATGGCTTGCAAGGTTTCCTTTTTCATCTACCTGCAATGCGCCGAGTACTGTCATATCTACATGTCCGCCGCGGATGATTACAAATGAGAATGCACTGTCAAAGTATGAAGCACCACGTAAAACGGTTACGTTCTGTCCGCCTGAATTGATAAGATATTTGTTTTCAAGTCCTTCACCTGCAAGAGGTCCCATACCGAGAATACCGTTCTCCGACTGAAGTGTAATCTCTATTCCTTCAGGAACATAGTCCGCTACCATAGTAGGAAGTCCGATACCTAAGTTTACCACATCACCATCATGTAAATCACGAGCAACTCGTCTGGCAATTTTCTCTTTTGACATTATGATTCACCTCCTACAAGATAATCTACAAATATAGCCGGAACTGCAACATTCTCAGGCTGAATATCGCCTACAGGAACTATAAGGTCTGCACCTGCGATAACAACATCGGCAGCTGTAGCCATAACCGTGTTGAAGTTCTTTGATGTAGCTGTGAAGTATAAGTTGCCCTTTTCATCGGCTGTAGTGGCACCTATAAGAGCGAAGTCGGCTCTGAGAGGCTTCTCAAGGAGGTAGTCCTTGCCGTCAATATTGATGACCTGCTTACCATTGGCAACTTCGGTACCGACACCTGTAGGTGTAAGTACGCCGCCAAGTCCTGCGCCGCCTGAACGTATTCTCTCTGCAAGTGTACCCTGAGGAGAAAGCTCAACCTCCATAGTACCGTCATTCATCTTTTGTCCTGTTATAGGATTTGTACCTATATGTGTTGCAATAACTTTTTTTACCTGATTGTTGGCAACCAGTTTACCGATACCGGTTGTAGGAGTGGCGGTATCATTACATATAAGTGTTAAATCTTTTACTCCCTTCTCAACCAATGCGTCAATGATCGGTTCAGGTGTACCGCAGGCCAAAAAACCGCCTACCATGATGGTTGCTCCGTCATGGATGTTTGCAATAGCGTCTTTGATTGAAACTATCTTCATTTTTATTCCCTTTCTACAACAATTGCTGTGCCCATACCGCCACCGATACATAGTGTGGCAAGGCCGCATTTAGAATCTCTTTTTTGCATCTCATAGAGTAGAGTTGTAAGTATTCTTGCGCCTGATGCGCCGATAGGATGTCCAAGTGCTATAGCACCGCCGTTTACATTGGTGATTTCTCTCTTAAAGCCGAGTTCGTTACATACTGCAATAGCCTGTGCCGCAAAAGCCTCGTTAGCTTCGATAAGTTCAAGGTCGTCTACGGTAACACCTGCCTTTTCCATAGCCTTTCTGGATGCAGGAATTACACCGAGTCCCATTACGCTAGGATCTACACCGCCTGAAGCATAGCCCTTAATAGTAGCCATTATAGGAAGCTTAA
>CAUQKD010000098.1:0-8747 GCA_963518365.1 uncultured Lachnoanaerobaculum sp.
GATTAAAAAATATCCTGACAAGTAAAAAGCATTAGCGCTGTGACTTGTCAGGATACATACACATATCCTTCTTATGATACCAAATTAGTGGAATTCTACGTTGTGACGATTCAAGATATCTACAGCTAAATCAAACTTTTCTTTTTTATAAACATAATTTTCTCTAGCATAGTGTTCAATGAATATTTCGTCCTTAATAAATAGGGAGAAAAACGGTAACAAATTTTCTTCTTCATCTTCTTCAGTAGTTTGAACAAAACTTTTTAGACTCACAATTTTATTTTAGTTTTTTAGAGCTTCACTTAATAAAAACATATTGTTGAGATAATGTTTATACTCCGGCCCTTTTTTATTAAAGTCATCTTCGTTTATTCCTCTATAAACATAAATTGCAATTTCAAAAAAGGATGAATTAGACATAAAATAATCTTTATCCGGTATATAAACTAATATAATCTTAGGAGAATCTCCGATTTTTACAAATCTCTCATAAAAATCCTTATAAAAGCGGGAAGTCGCTAAATTTTGTGGAAGTTGCCAAATATCATGAGTATGAATATTCCGGGTATTTTCAGGTTTGTTATAATTAATCAATGAGATAGCTGAGTCTGCTGTCATCCTGTCAAGTTCACTATATAATACTTTATTCAGTCCATATTCTTTGCCAAGCAGTAAAATTATATCATCCTGTGATTTTTTTGGTATAATGATATCATTTTTATAAAAGTTATAAACCGATGGCAAAAAACTGCTATCTGTAGTAGATATATCTCTGATAGTACGATAATTACAAATGTATTGGTCCATAAAGTTCTCCTGTATTAATCCATCGATAATGAATCCTTTTGAATAAAATGTCCTTGACTTTAAAACACTACCATGCCCAAAAGTCTTGTATTTTTTGTCAGGATATTTTTATTTAGTTCTGCGGGAAGTAGAAATGCTTATTTCCCGACAGTCCCTATTTAAATTCTAATATATTTATAAATACATAATCTATGAAGTTTTTGAAATTTTGTAATAATCCACAGCTATCAACAATGCATCAAGGATTGATAAAATACTTAGGATGATTTGTACCGATATATATGTTCTCATTCCCTCAAATTCACTAAAGCCTTCAGTATTTAAGGAATAAATAAAATCGGAGATTTTACTTCCGTTAAGTATACATATAACCAGTAATATCAGTATAACAACTTTTACAGACAGGCTTAAATTAAGGTTAAAATTATCGGTTTTATTCATATAATATAAATCCCCCTTTACAATAATATAAAATAAATTATGTTTTAACAACTTCACTATATCATAGCAAGTATTAAAATACAAATTAAAAAACATAAAGAAATTGATAAAAACTTATTTGTCGGTTTAATATCACTTTACAGATTTATTTATACATAGTGCTAAAAAAATATAAATAATAGATATGAAAATTGAAGAAATAAATAAAAATAAATTGCTTGACAGCTGTTTCAGATAATGTATAATATTCTTTGTTTAATAACACTAAACTTTTTACTTAGAAATAGTGTGCAACACAAAGAAAGGCTTTTTATGGATATCGGTTCAAAACTGAAAAGACTCAGAGTGCTTGCAGGACTTACACAAGAAGAGCTTGCCGACAGGGCGGAATTGTCAAAGGGATTTATTTCACAGCTTGAGAATAATATTACATCCCCGTCCATAGCAACTCTTCTTGATATTTTGCAATGCCTCGGAGTACAGATAAAGGATTTTTTTGATGAAGAAACCGAGACGCAGGTTGTTTTTACAGAAGAAGATTACTTTATTAAAGAGGATAAAGAACTAAATAACACCGTCAAATGGATAATACCGAATGCACAAAAAAATATGATGGAACCTATACTACAGATTATAGAACCCGGAGGGCTTACATATCCTGACAATCCTCATGACGGTGAGGAGTTCGGATATATTCTTTCGGGCAGTGTGGAGATACATAGGGGAAATGATATGTATGTAGCAAAAAAAGGTGAATCTTTTTATTTTACATCGGATAAAAAGCATTATATCAGCTCGAAGCGTGGTGCAAAACTTATTTGGGTCAGCACACCGCCTAATTTTTAGAATATTTTGGAGGAAGTATGAGTACATCTCTTATTGATTTAGAACATATCTCAAAAAGTTTTGACGGAGAGATTGTTTTAGATGATTTGAATTTATCAATTAAAGAAAACTCTTTTGTAACTTTACTGGGGCCGTCAGGTTGCGGTAAAACTACCACCCTTAGGATAATAGGGGGATTTGTACAGGCGGACAGCGGTAGAGTAATATTTGACGGCAAAGATATATCAAATATACCGCCCAATAAGAGAAACTTAAATACCGTATTTCAGAAGTACGCATTATTTCCTCATATGAGTATTGCGGAAAATATTGCTTTCGGACTGAAGATAAAAAATAAGCCCAAGGCATATATAGATGACAAGATAAAGTATGCACTGAAGCTTGTAAACTTAAAGGGTTTTGAAAACAGAAATATAAATCTGCTCTCAGGAGGACAGCAGCAAAGAATTGCAATAGCAAGAGCTATTGTAAATGAACCGAAAGTACTGCTTTTAGATGAGCCGCTTGGAGCACTTGATCTTAAGCTTCGTCAGGATATGCAGTATGAACTTATCAGACTGAAAAACGAGCTTGGTATCACATTTATCTATGTCACACATGATCAGGAAGAGGCACTTACAATGTCTGATACTATCGTAGTTATGAATCAGGGCTATATCCAGCAGATGGGTTCACCTGAACAGATATATAATGAACCTGAAAATGCCTTTGTGGCGGACTTTATAGGTGAATCAAATATAATTGCCGCTACCATGGTACAGGACAGACTTGTAGAGATTTTCGGTGCAAAGTTTGCCTGTGTGGATGAGGGCTTCGGCAACAACAAACCTGTGGATGTGGTAATAAGACCTGAGGATATCGATCTTGTGGAACCTGATAAAGGTACTTTGGTGGGCAGAGTGACTCATTTGATATTCAAAGGTGTACATTATGAGATGGAAGTAACCACTCCGAACGGTTATGAATGGCTTGTACATTCCACAGATATGTTCCCTGTAGGTAAGGAAGTAGGAATCAGTGTAGATCCTTTTGATATTCAGATAATGAATAAGCCTGAGTCTGAGGATGAGGAGGCTGTGGGAGTAAATGAATAAAGACTTTAGAAAGGTATTGGCATTCCCATATATTATATGGATGGTAGGTTTTACAATAATACCGCTGTCGCTTATCTTTATATATGGACTGACTGATAAAAGCGGCAGTTTTACATTTGCAAATGTGCTTGCAATATTTGCGGGAGAACACTTTAAGGCACTGATTCTGTCAATAAGCCTGTCTGTGGTAAGTACTGTTATATGTCTTATAATGGCATTTCCGCTGGCACTGACACTGAAAAGTAAAAAACTTGATAAGGGAAGTTTGATAGTATTTATCTTTATTTTACCTATGTGGATGAACTTTTTGCTTAGAACATTGGCATGGCTTTCACTCCTTGAAAAGAACGGAATTATAAATACAATTTTACATTTTCTGCATTTGCCGGGGCTTAATATAATAAATACACCTGCCGCCATTATACTTGGTATGGTATATAATTATCTGCCTTTTATGGTATTACCGATATACAATGTGCTTGAAAAGATTGATGACAATACTATAAATGCGGCAAGAGACTTAGGTGCAAATACAATGCAGACTTTTACAAAGGTTATAATGCCCTTAAGTATTCCCGGCATTGTCAGCGGAGTTACAATGGTATTTGTACCTGCACTTACAACTTTTGTTATCAGTAATATTCTTGGAGGAAGTAAGGTACTTTTGATAGGAAATGTAATAGAGCAGGAGTTTACAAAGGGCAGCAACTGGAATCTCGGCTCCGGACTTTCACTTATTATGATGATTTTTATATTGATTAGCATGGCATTTATTGCCAAGTATGACAAAGACGGGGAGGGAATAAGCGTTTGATTTTTTCAAAGATTAGAAAAGTACTGGGTGATATTTACCTTGTATTTGTATTGATTTTTTTGTATGCCCCGATAGCTACTTTGGTGATTTTAAGCTTTAACACTTCAAAGTCAAGGAACAGATGGGGAGGGTTCACTTTTGATTGGTATGGTGAGCTTTTTAAAAGTGCCACAATAATGTCCGCCTTCAGAAACACACTTATAATAGCATTTTTATCGGCACTTATTGCGACAATTATAGGTACGATAGCCGCCATAGGTATCAACAATATGAGAAAACTGCCTAAGACTGCGGTAATGGCGGTCAACAATATCCCTATGTTAAATGCCGATATTGTAACAGGTATATCTTTGATGCTCGGATTTATTGCATTCGGTATCAGTCTGGGATTTAAGACGATTCTTATAAGCCATATAACTTTTAACATTCCATATGTATTGCTTTCTGTAATGCCGAAGCTTAAGCAGACCGAGAGAGTTACATATGAGGCGGCTCTTGACCTTGGAGCTACGCCTCTTGTGGCATTTTTTAAGGTGGTATTTCCTGATATATTCCCGGGAATAATATCAGGATTTTTACTTGCCTTTACAATGTCACTTGATGATTTTATAATAACATATTTTACAAAGGGAGCAGGTATCAACACTATATCTACTCTGGTATATTCTGAGGTACGAAGGGGCATAAAACCGAGCCTGTATGCACTCTCTACTATCATATTCGGTACTGTTTTGATTTTGCTTATAGTATCAAATATTGCACAGAATAAAATAAAGAAAAATAAATAATAGAATAAATAGAATAAGAGGAAATAATGTGAAAAAGAAATTTATAAGTACAATGACTGTGATGAGCATGCTTTTTGTAGCGGTATTATCAGGATGTGGAAAAAGTGATGCAGGTGCCAAGGCGAGCAGTGCCGGAGAACTCTATGTATATAACTGGGGTGAATATATAGATGAGAGTATTATAGATGAGTTTCAAAAAGAAACAGGTATTAAAGTTGTATATGATATGTTTGAGACAAATGAGGATATGTATTCTGTAATTGAAGCCGGCGGAGTAGTATATGATGCGGTATGTCCTTCAGACTATATGATTGAAAAGATGATAAAGAACGATATGCTTGCTGAAATTGACTTTAATAATGTGCCGAATGTAAAGAATATTGATTCTAAATATATGGAGATGTCAAAGGCGTTTGACCCTGAAAATAAATATTCCGTGCCATATACATGGGGGACTGTGGGTATACTTTATAATACTTCTATGGTTAAGGATGATATAACAAGCTGGGGAGATCTTTGGAATACTAAGTATCAGGGAAATATCCTTATGCAGGACTCTGTAAGAGATGCATTTATGGTGGGTGAGAAGCTGCTTGGATATTCTATAAATACTACAGACAAGTCGGAACTTGAAAAGGTAAAGGATAAGCTTATAGAACAGAAGCCGCTTGTACAGGCTTATGTTGTGGATCAGGTGAGAGATAAGATGATCGGCGGTGAGGCAGCTATAGGAGTTATCTATTCAGGTGAGATGCTCTATGTTCAAAATGAGGTCAAAAAGGCGGGCGGAGATTTTGAACTTAAGTATGTGATACCGAAAGAGGGAACCAATGTCTGGATTGATTCATGGGTAATTCCGAAGAATGCCAAGAATAAGGAAAATGCCGAAAAGTGGATTGATTTTTTAAACAGACCTGAGATTGCAAAGAAAAACTTTGAATATATTACATATCCTACACCAAACAAGGCTGCATATGATTTGCTTGATAAGGATTTACAGAACAATACTGCACTCTTCCCGACAGATGATATGCTCAAAAACAGTGAAGTTTATAAGTATATAGGAGATGAAGGCGACAATCTTTATAATGAGCTTTGGAAAGAAGTAAAGGGGAACTAAAAAAGTACTGCCGTAGAATTGGTCTATGGCAGTTTTTGTATTATATTTACTTATGACTAAATTTGATATATAATTTAGTTATAGTTTGGAGGTGAGATTATGCAGATTGTGCCTATGAGAGATTTAAAAGATACTGTGCAGATTGAGAAGAAATGTCAGAACGGTCCGGTTTTTGTTACTAAAAACGGTTATGGAAAGCTTGTAGTTATGAATATGGAATACTATGAGTCTAAGATTGCTAAAATTGCAGAGGCTGATTTCATTAATGAAGGTATTGTAGATTTTGCAAACGGAAAAATAAATGATGGAAAAGAAGTAATAAAAGAATTGAAGGATAAATTGTTAAAATAATAGAAAACATCCCACAGGCTTTTTTGTCTGTGGGATGTTTTTATATGTGTAAAAAATTTTTTATATTTATTGCACCTGTTTTATTTAGGTAATCAAAGAGGGTAAACATAAGCAGTGCTATGGTATAGAATAAGATAACAAGCATATGGAATCTGTAGCTTATTGAAAGATATCCTATGTATTCTCTTATAAGTGCGTTGAGTGTGAAGTACCACTTTGTCTTTGAGCCGTAGCCGATACAAGGTATATTCAGCTTTTTTGCAAATACCAAAGCGCGGAATACATGGTAGGAAGTGGTGACAAGAGCAAGCTTATGGTTTTCCTTGTCAATAAGCTTTGAAGAAAAGAGGAGGTTTTCATATGTGTTTTTTGACTTATCCTCTACTATAATCCTTTCATCGGATACACCCTTATCTTTAGCATAGGCTGCCATAGCTACACCCTCCGGGATATCTTCGCCGGGACCCATTCCGCCTGACAATATAAGTTTGGCACTCGGATTATACTTTAACAGCTCTATTCCTTTGTCTATTCTGCCTGCAAGCAGAGGAGTTACTTGCTTTCCTTTGATACCTGCACCAAGCACTATAATATAGTCAAGTTTTTTATTTCTACCTATATGGATTAAATTCAAAATAGCTGAGATACAGTACATTGCCATCAAAAATAACAGGTATATAAATATAAAACTAAGCATCTTATATACTAAATCTGCAATCAGTAAAAGATGTTTTTAATATACATTTTTGAGGCTTTTCAATCTGAAAAGAGGCCATACAAATATATAGATAACAAGAGCGATTGAAAATGCCAGCGACAGCACATTATTTAATCTTAGACCCTCTTTTTTCAGTATAAGTATTCCCTGTATGAAGTAGGTGATGATAAGTACAAATGGAAACAGGGCAATTGCCACAATAAATATTATTCCAAGTACCATTACCAAAGAATAAGCAGCGGTATTCTTCTGTAAGATTTCAGAATAATAAAAAAGTGAGAACAGTCCGGTGGTGCCTATAGTAATCAAGTAGATTAAAAACAGTACACCGGTTAACATTCCACGAGGTTCCTTTCTCATATGAGTAATAAATACGATACTCATAAGTAGGAATGGAATAAAAGCAATAAACTGAATCATAAGCCCTCTTTATAAATTAGATAAATTTTACTCTTTCTTCAATATTCTCTTTTACCTTAGGTTCAGGTTCGGATACAATTCCGCCAAAAGGCATCTGAGCCAGCAATTTCCATGACTTTGGAACTGTAAACATTTCTTGTACAAGGCTGTCAATCACAGGGTTGTAGTGCTGCAAGTTTGCACCGATTCCAAGCTCTCTAAGGCCTGTCCAAATATTTATCTGAAGCATACCGTTAGCCTGATTTGCCCAAACAGGAAAGTTGTCGGCGTACAACGGGAACTGCTTTTGCAGTGTTTCAACAACTGTCGTATCATAAAAATAAAGTATTGTACCTGCTGCCGCCTTAAATCCGTCAATTTTGTCGCGAGGAACTTTACCTTCAAAAGTATCATAAATTCTGTCCCAAAGTTCATTCTGTTTCTTGTCGGTTACCACAATCACTCTTGCACTCTTCATATTGAAAGCATCAGGTACAAGCTTGGTAATCTCTTCAACTACCTTTTTTACTTCGGCATTTGATACCGGAAGTGTTTTGTTCAGGTTATAGTAAGTTCTTCTTTGTTTTAAATCATCTATCAGTTTCATAAGTTCTCCAATCTATACTAAATATTTATGCCATACAGGTTGTTTGATTATTATAGTCTATTTTTTGAGTAATTTAAAGTATAGGTTTTTAGCTCAGAGCCACATCAAGTGCCATCATCACTGTAAATCCGAAGGCAAATAAGATAACTCCGACATTTGAATGTTCTCCCTCACTCATCTCAGGAATAAGTTCCTCCACTACAACATACATCATAGCACCTGCCGCAAAACTCAGAAGATATGGCATAATAGGGATAAAGAATGAGGATGCACCAAGCATTATAAAGGCCGCTATAGGCTCCACCGCACCTGATAAAACACTGTAAAAAAGTGCCTTCAGCTTGCTTTGCCCTTCCGCATGAAGAGGCATGGAGATAATGGCACCTTCAGGAAAGTTTTGAATGGCGATACCAAGTGAGAGTGCAAGTGCTGCACCGGCGGATATACCTATATTTCCGTTCAAAAAACCGGCATATACAATACCTACCGCCATACCTTCAGGTATATTGTGAAGAGTCACGGCAAGTACCATCATAGTGGTTCTTGCAAGCTTACTTTTTCGTCCTTCAGCCTTTGTAGCATACATATGCAGGTGAGGTATGACATGGTCAAGTAAGAGTAAAAACAATGTTCCTGCCCAAAATCCTATAAAAGCAGGCAAAAAACTTAGTCTGCCGGCACCTGTGCCTTCCATTTGCTCAATAGCAGGGATAATAAGGCTCCAGACGGATGCGGCCACCATAACACCTGCCGCAAAACCTG
>CAUQKD010000099.1:0-8585 GCA_963518365.1 uncultured Lachnoanaerobaculum sp.
AAGAAAAGGAAAAAATAAAAGAAAATATTATGAATACTGCCATTGAGCTGTTTCATAATAATGGATTGAAGTCTTTAAGTATTTCGGAATTGACAAAAAGAGTCGGTATTGCACAGGGAAGCTTTTATAATTTTTGGAAGGATAAGGATTCACTTATCATTGACTTGGCGGCATATAGATCCGATCAGAAATTAAAAGCTCTTGAAGAAAAATTTTCAAACTCAATTAAAGATCCTGCAGGATTTTTAACTGAGGTCATATACAAATATTCTTTGGATTTGATGCAAAAGATAAAAACGCAGCCGGTATATGAAGAGGCATTTAAAATACTTAAGACAAAGAAATCTGATGAGATGAATCAAATAGAAAAACTGTATGGGGAGTTTTTGAAAAAGCTTGTAATTTACTGGAAGGAAAACTCTGTAGTAAAGACTGCCGATGAATGTGGTCTTACCAATGCCTTTATAGGCAGCTTCCTACTCTGTACAGATTACTATCTTTTTGATGAGAAATATTTTGAAGATATACTAAAAACTTATATATCCGGAATAGCAACCAAGTATATAAAGGTTTGATATTTTAAGTTTCTAAATCTTTACAGGCTTTTTGCATACAACAATTTTTAATGAAACAAGGGGGAGATTATGGTACTTGATTTTATTGATATAAAAAAAGAAGATGTATCAATTGCCGGCGGAAAGGGGGCAAATCTTGGAGAACTTGTCTCTGCCAATATAAATGTTCCAAAAGGCTTTGTAATTACTGCAAATTCCTATAAAGCTTTCCTGAAAGAAAACGGCATAGAAGAAATTATTAGAAATAAGCTAAAAGAAGTATCGGGTGATGAAGGGCAACTTTTAAAAGCTGCTGACTACTTTCGTGAGCTTATAAGGTCAGGTGATTTTTCCACTGAGACAAAAAAACTTATAGAGGATAAATATAAGAGTCTTGGTGAAAATATAAGAGTTGCCGTTCGTTCATCCGCCACTGCAGAAGATCTGTCTGATGCCAGTTTTGCCGGGCAGCAGGAAACTTATTTAAATGTAGTGGACATAGATAATGTTCTATTACAGATTCGAAACTGCTATGCCTCTCTATGGGGTACCAGGGCTGTAAGTTACAGATTTCATCAGGGATATGATCAAACTGCGGTGGCTATTGCGGTAGTGGTACAAAAAATGGTGGAGAGTGAAAAGTCAGGCGTTTTATTTACTGTAAATCCACTAAGCCAAGACGCAAATGAAATGCAGATAAATGCAAACTATGGCTTGGGAGAAAGCATTGTAAGCGGCATGGTAACTCCGGACAGCTATATTGCCGACAAAAACGGCAAACTTATTGAAACAACCATAGGCTCTAAGGAAACAAAGATAGTATATGGAAATAAGGATACTGTAGAAATAGCTGTAGATGAAGAGGAACGAAAAAAGAGAGTTTTAGATGATAATGAAATATCTAAGCTTGTAAACTGCGGACTAAAAATAGAAAAACATTATGGTATGCCTATGGATATTGAGTGGGCTATTAAAGACAGTATTATCTATATTTTACAGGCAAGGGCTATAACCACATTAAAAAAAGATACCGGTAAGGATGCCATTATAAAAAATTACATAAAAGGCACAAAGCCGACTAAGAGTATGCGTAAAAACCTGGCATTTCAACTTGAAAAAATGCCCTTTGCCTACAGAGTTTTGGATTATGATTTTATTATGGCAATCAATGATCAAAAATCAAAAATATTTGCTGAAGCAGGCATAGTCTTTGATTCCGATCCTCAGATTGATAATGACGGCATACAGACTCTTCCAAAGGGCAAAAAGGGAATTAATAAAAATATTTTCCATTTCTTTAAGATACTGAAACAAATCAAAGACTTTGATTCTTGTGCTGCTATATGTGAGAAATTTATGTGCAAATATAAAGAAGAGATTTCAATGCTTAAAGCCAAAGACTTTGAAAATATGAGTCTTCACGAATGTAGAGATTTTTTAGAGTACAGCTATAAACTTACCAAAGATCTTTCCTATGACAGATTCAAATATGCCCTCTTTCCGACAATGCTAGTATTTGATAAATACACTAAATTACTTCAAAGGATAAACCCAAAATATACCGCCTTTGACCTTTATAAAAATCTGGATAATAAAACCGCAACTGTAAACACTGATATATCTGATATGGCAGAGAAAATATCAAAACACAGCAAATTAAAAGAAGCTATACTTTCCGGTGACAGCTATAAAAACTTATATACTAAGTTTGATGATTTCAAAACAATGGCAGATAGATTTTTGCAAAGCAACGGCTTTAAATCAGACTATAACTGTTACTGTCTGGAAGCAAAGACATTTATTGAAGATCCTGACAGACTTATAAATATTTTAAAACCGATACTGCTTTCATCTTCTAATCAAAACAAAAATTCAGAGAACTTTGACGATTTAATGAAGGAATTAGAAGTTGTTTGTGGTGGAAAATACAAGTCTATAAAAGCTGATATACAAAACTTCAGATATTTCCATATAGTTCGTGAAGAAAGCCAGTATTTATGGGAGAGTTTGTTTTACTATATAAGAAAATGTGTACTAAGAGCAAACATAATCCTTATTGAAAATGAAGACTATAAAAGCGGCATAGCAAATCTTTTCTTTAATGAACTTATAGAAGTAATGAATAGAGGGTATCTTGGTAAATCCGACCTTAAGAATATCAAAAACAGAAACGAAAAATTTCCACTCTCAATAAAGGTATGGGAAGCATCAAAGCTTCTTGTATTTGAAGCAGAGGGCGATATTTTAAAGGGTGTTAGCGGAAATTTTGGCAAGGCAGTAGGAAGGGCCTGTATTATTCACAGTCCGAATGAATTTTATAAAATGAAAAAAGGTGATATCTTGGTATGTCATCTGACAGATCCTGAATGGACTCCACTTTTTAAACTGGCAAGTGCGGTGGTGGCTGATACCGGAGCGGCACTAAGTCATGCTGCGATAGTTGCAAGAGAATATGGTATTCCGGCAGTACTTGGAGTAGGATTTGCAACAACAAAATATAAAGATGGTGATATGATCCAAGTAGACGGTGATAAAGGAACAGTAAGAGGTTTATGATATGGATAAAGAAATGAAAAGAAAGGCAATTTTAAATGATGCTCTTCTACCACTACTTATAAAGACTTCCATACCCACTATTATAGGAATGCTGGTAATGGTCATTTACAATCTTACCGATACCTTCTTTGTAGGTATCTTAAACAATAAGTCTATGACTGCCGCAATCGGCATAGTATTCAGCTTTATGAGTTTTATACAGGCACTGGGGTTTTGGTTTGGTTATGGAAGCGGCAATATAATGTCAAAAAAAATTGGTGAGCAAAATGATAAGGAAGCTAAAAATATGGCTTCCATAGGGATATTCTTTGCAGTATCAACCGGATTAATTATCGCCTTTTTATCACTGATTTTTATTATTCCGCTCTCAAAGTTTTTAGGTGGCAATGCTTCAGATGATTTGCTTAAATTTACTGTAAAATATTTGCAAATAATTACTCTAAGTATACCCTTCGGTATTTATTCACTTACGATTTATAATCAACTGAGACTATGTGGAAATGTGAAAGAAGGGATGACCGGACTGCTTTTTGGAATGATCACAAATATGATACTTGATCCTGTAATGATGTTTACTTTAAAACTTGGCTTTATCGGAGCCGGCTATGCTACTCTTACAGGGCAGATAGTAGGCTCTTTTGTACTGACATATTTCTCTTTAAAATCTGGAAATATATCTTTTAATTTAAATTTTAATAAAGAGAGAATATATCATATCCTGGCCGGAGGTATGCCGAACTTTTTAAGGCAGTCCATTACAAGTATTGCTCTGATTTTACTGAATATCACTGCTGCAAAATATGGTGATTCCCTTTTGGCGGCTTTGACAGTAAGCTCAAGAATATCCGCACTCGCCTATATGATAATGATAGGCTGGTCCCAGGGATTTCAACCAATTTGTGCAATGAATTACGGAGCAAAGAAATATACCAGAGTACAAGAGGCTTTTAAGCTTACTGCCATTATAGGCAGCATATTTTTGGTTTTTTCTGCTATACTTTTATATGTCTTTTCAGCTGAGCTTGTTAAGACGATGACCTCCGATATTGAGGTTATATCTATAAGTGTGTGGATTTTACGTATGCAATGTATAACTATGCCTTTTGTAGGCCTCTTTGCTGTAAGCAGTATGCTTTTACAAAATATAGGAAAATACCTTATGGCTTCCATACTCTCCGTTTCACGCCAGGGAATCTTTTTTATACCTTTACTTTATATTTTATCCTGCCTATTCTCTCAATATGGAATATATCTGTTGCAACCTTTTTCAGATATACTCTCCTTTGCTTTGGCTGTTTTTATGGTAAGAAGTGTTTGGAAATCTTTTATTAAAATAATTTGATATATACAAGTCTGTGATATAAATTAAACACTTAAAAACTATATTTATGTTACAATACAAATATAGTTTTTTAAGTTACGGCATATGAGGTTTTATATATGGATAAAATCAAGAAGGAATATGAATGAATATTTTAGTAATATTTCAAAGACTCTGTTCCTTGAAAAAATCTGGAGCTATGACAGTGATGCCACTGAAAATAATGTGGAGGTATATATCGGATTTTTAAGAAAAAAGCTTAAGACATTGTCATCAGATATATCAATCGTGGCCAGCAGAGGGCTTGGATATCATTTGGAAATAAGAGGTGATGAATGATTGAGAAATTACAAAAAAAACTTACATTACTTTTATCTTCTGTAAGTATTTTTTTACTTGTTTTCATGCTTATATTCCCTTTTCTTTTTAACAGAAACGGCATTTACAGCGATATGAGGTCCACTCTTGCCTCCGCTATAAATACTCCCATGTATCAGGATTCCGTATCCGGATCCTATGCTGTTTTTCAAATGATGTTTGACTCTGACGGAAATATCATAGATACAAATGGAGCTGATTTTTTTCTTGATAGCAAAATAAAACAGGATCTAATATCAGATACATTAAACAAAGTAAATAGAAATTCAAGCAAATTTTATTCATCAATAAATGGTGGAAAGCTTCAATATATCTGCGCAGTCAAAGCTCCACCGGATCGCTTTGATGATGAAGAACGGAATAAATCAAAGCCGTACAACCTTACCGGACCACCCACTTTGTATCGTGTTGCAGTGACGGATTTCAGTACGGAAATAAAAAACTTAAACAATCTTTTAGTTTTGCTTGTACTGCTGTTCTTTGTGCTCTCTACTGTGATTATACTTTTTTCAAAATACTTTGTTAAAAAGAGTATAAGACCGGTAAGTGATGCTATTACTTCGCAGCGTCAATTTATCTCCGATGCATCACATGAGCTGAAAACTCCTCTCACCGTTATAATAAATAATGTTGGAAATATTCAAAAGGCAATATCAAAGAATTCTATTCAAACAGAAAATATGGAATTGCTGAAGAAAAATATCAACGGTATTGATGAGATGAGTGAAAGGATGAAACATTTGACACAGGATTTGCTTGACTTAAGCCGCCTTGAAAACTGGCATGATAGAAAAGAACAAATGGTAAAAATAGTTTTATCAGATATTGCAACCAAAGAATGTCTGTATTTTGAACCCGTATTTTTTGAGAATAACAAGGAACTTGATTACAATATAGAGGATAATATTTCTGTTTTGGGAGATGCAAATAAAATAAAAGATCTTATCTCGATACTTTTAGAAAATGCTATGAAATACTCACTTTCACACACTACACTTACTTTAAATAAGAGAAAAAAGGGTATTGTTTTATCTGTTGAAAATGACGTGGAAAAAGAACTTTCAAAAGAGGATACCGTCAATATATTCAAGCGCTTCTACAGACTTGATGAATCTCACTCAAGTAGCGGCTATGGACTTGGGCTTCCTATCGCAAAGGAAATAGTGCTTATGCATAAGGGAGAAATTAAGGTATTAAGCAAAAATAAAAAAGTATGCTTTGATATATATTTTCATATATAGTTTTAATTTCATATAATACTTACAAAATCTGTAAATAATAATAATTTAGGAGGATATAAAAGTATATTATATCCTCCCGTTTATTTTAAAAATTAAATATTATTCTCTCTTCTACACTTATATTTACCATTTTGGAAGCTTCAATTGTAGTTAATATACCATCATTTACCGGTGAAACAAGAGTGCTTATAATTCCTTTAATGCTTCTGTCATATCTTCTCCCTTACTATGAGCTGCTTTCACAATCTTTTTACACTCAAAACTATCATCAAACCATCCTCGTACCTGCAAGAAATAGTCCGGAATTATAAGAACTATAATAGGAATAATACTTTCAATTGAAGTTAAAAAACATATTCTATACTATTTCCTAGTACTTTGGATACCACTTAAGTTCACTGACAGCTTTCTTCATATCGGTTTCTTGACTTTGTGCCAATTCCTGCTCTTGAGCTTTTTTAGCAACCGCTTCCGCTACTTTACTTGAAACTTCTGCCACATAAGCAAATGGTGGCAAGACAGGTGCACCCGGTTTACCTGAATCAACTATACCACTCAATGAATGTGCAGCTGCACCAATCATTTCATCTGTCAAAAGCTTAGCTTCTGAAGCAAGCATTCCAAGTCCCAGACCGGGATAGATAAGAGCATTATTAGCCTGACCAATCTGATAAGATACCCCTTTATAATCCACATTGTCGGAAGGTATTCCTGTCGCTACAAAAGCCTTTCCATCAGACCACTCAATCAAATCTTTAGCACTTGCTTCTGCCAGCTCAGTTGGATTACTCAGCGGGAAAATAATTGGACGCTCAGTGTTATGACACATAGCCTCAACAACCTCTTTTGTAAAGGTATTAGGTTGTGTTGATGTTCCTACCAAGATTGTCGGTTTAACCGTCTTTACAACTTCAAGCAAGTCTGTTAGCTTGTCAGCATTAGCAAAGTCAGAGCGCTTCTTTGCAAATGGACGTTGCTCAGGTGTCAAATCATCCATATCATCAAAAAGAAGACCTTGTTTATCTACCATAAAGAAACGTTTGTAAGCCTCTTCTTCTGAGAGTCCTTCTATAATCATTTCACTGAGAACACGTGATGCAATTCCTGCACCTGCTGTTCCACCTCCAAAGCAAAGATAGATTTGGTCTGTTAATTTTTCACCACTAATATCTAATGATCCGTAAATACCACCCAGTGTGACAATACCTGTTCCTTGGATATCATCATTGAAAGTAGGAATTTTATCCTTGTACTTGTTGAGAATGTTGGCAGCATTTAGACGACCGAAATCTTCCCAGTGTAAGTAGAGCTTAGGGAAAAGTCGTTCAGCTGTTTGTACAAACTGATCAATAAAATCATAATAACGGTCTCCACGTACACGCTCATGGCGGTTCCCAAGATAGTTAGGATTTTCCAGCAATTCTTTACGGTTAGTTCCGGCATCAATGACCAAAGGTAAAACAGTTGCAGGGTCAATACCGGCCGCTCCTGTGTAAACCATAAGCTTTCCAACTGAAATATCCACACCATTGGTTCCCCAGTCACCAATACCTAAAATTGCTTCCGCATCTGTCACAACAATAAGTCTAATATTACGGTCTCCGGCCGCATTCTTAAGGGTAGCTTCTATATTTTCAGGGTGGTTAATATCTAAATAGCCTGCATATTGCGTATCAACAAACAAATCACTGTAATTTTCAATCGTAGTTGCAACCGTTGGATCATAAACAATCGGATTGAATTCGGCAATATGTTGGCTAAAAAGATAGTAAAACAAGGTGCGATTAGTATTGAAGATTTCCATCAAGAACAAACGTTTTTCCAGGTTTGTTGCTTTTTTAGAAAAATGAGCATAGGTTTGTGCCGCTTGCTCCTCCAAAGTTTGCACATAAGGTGGCAAAACTCCAACTAAACCAAGTTCTTTACGCTCTTCAAGTGTAAAGGCAGTTCCCTTATTTAAAAAGGGATTATTCAAAATATCATGTGCATTCATAATGCAACCTCCTTTAATTTTGTGTGCTCATTATAACACAATTGTATATAGAATATAATATCTTGTATCAGATAAAATTTTATGCCTTTTTTATAAAATCATTATTAATTCCATCTGTAACATAGGAGTTAAGCTTCCATATTAAGATATTATATAATTTCTTTAACAATTCAATCGTAATATCTACATCTATTCTAATATAAACTCTTTTTCCATACTTTAACCTAGATTATTCATGGTAACTCCATGAAAGTGGCTTAAAGCCACATAATTACTATATTTTAACAAAATATTGCGTTCACCTATTAAGTGACCCGTCTTCCGTCGAAGTACTATGAAAGTTCCGACGTTTTAAATTTCTAATAAGCTATTTAGTTTTATACAATTCTTTTAAATCCCTTATTTTAAAGGCTTTTCTGACATAAAAAATATTTCAAAAAATTCGAAAATTTTTTTTGAGCATGTTATAATCATAGTACTTCATAGCACTTTGCTTTTAGAGGTGTTTATGGCTTATTTTTTGAGAAAAGAAAAGAAGAAAA
>CAUQKD010000100.1:0-8559 GCA_963518365.1 uncultured Lachnoanaerobaculum sp.
ATCATTTTTGCAAAATGAATATCTCCTCCTGCAAAAATATTACTTAAGAAATCCAGTCCCGATAAAGTTGCCGTGCATATTATAAATCCCATTACGGTATTTACAATTGCAGTATTATAAAATGCGCTTAACACTCTCCTATATTTGCCTGCACCGAAGTTCTGGCTTATTATTGCACTGCTGCCGTCTTGAAATCCGTTTTGCGGTGATGTTGTAATTCCTCCAAGAGTATTTGATACTCCCAATGCTCCAACCATCAAAGCTCCGTATACGGTACTCATACTGTTTATAAGGGTCTTTCCCAAAGAAAAGAATATCTTTTCCGCCACAACAGGAATTGAAAGCATATACATATCATTTACCACATTTTTTCTAAAGCTTATAAACTTCAAATCAAATGAGAAAATACTTTCTTTTCCAAGACTGTTGTATATTGCAAATATAAGCAATATACTCTGAGACAATAAGGTGGCAATTGCAATCATATGCAATCCGCCGTTGAATATGTATACAAATATTGCTGTAAGTATAAGCTTTGACACCAGTACAAGCATATTCATCCACAGTATTCTTGATGTATTCCCCCTTGACCTCTCCACTGCAATATAAATATTATTTATAAAACTTACAGCCATGGTCAAAATTTCAATACTGAAATATGAAGCACCGGCTTTTATAAGTATATCCGGTGTTGCCGCCAGTTTTAAAAACGGTTCTGTCAGCGGAATGAATACAGCCAACATCAAAACCGCAAATACTGCAGCTGTCAAATAAACAGTACTTACTCTTTTTTTTACCATATCATAGTCGCCCTCTCCGAATGCACTTGAAATCTTTATTCCGGCACTTACAGAAAGACCGCCCGATATGGCAGACAATAAAGCTATAAGCTGTGACAAATATGCAACCGCGGAAACCGATTCGGCATTTATATGGGCAGCCATTATTGTGTCAAATATTTTGAACAACTGACTGAGTCCCTGATATATCGCCAGCGGCATACCTGTATAAATAACCAATGCAAGCATATCACCATTTAAACTTCTCTCTCTAAATGCTTCATCCCTGCTACATTTGATACTTTCACTCATACCTTTGCCTTTCGTTTAAATAATTTATACAACAGCTTAAGCCAAAAAACCAACTGAAAATAGTGCAAAACAAAGTAAACTACTGTTTTTTTATTATTTTAAATTTAAGTATTATGTTATAATATAATTTAATACGGGT
Source organism: uncultured Lachnoanaerobaculum sp. (assembly GCA_963518365.1). Taxonomy (GTDB): domain Bacteria; phylum Bacillota; class Clostridia; order Lachnospirales; family Lachnospiraceae; genus Lachnoanaerobaculum. The sequence continues at coordinate 1,231 of CAUQKD010000100.1, forward strand.
AGAAACTGTTAATTATAATTGGTGATTTAAAGGAGGTCTCATGAGAGTATCAAATTCCGATATTGACAGAATTTATGTAAATATCGCCACAAGAAATAACAGCTATAAATTTAATATGCCTGACAATCACTTTCATATGTATTATGAATTATATTATTGCAAGGCTTCAAAATGTACTTTTTTTATAGAGAATCAAATGCTTGAGATGAATACAGGAGATTTTTTGCTTATTCCGCCAAGAGAAATGCACTATACCAAATATACTTCCGATACTCCATGTGTGAGAATAAATATTTACTTTAAGTATAGCGATCTTGTCGACAATATTTATATAAACAATGACACTTTTAAAAACTATTTTTCAAGCAAAGAGGTATTCCATGTGCCTGCAGCCTATCAAGGTAAAATAAATGAGCATCTTCAAAGTATGCTCACTGAGGATAAGCTTGATGATGAACACAGCTCAAAGACTCTCAGACTTTTATTAAAAGAATTATTCCTGTACTGTATCAGACTCTGCTCTTTTAACCGTTCTACACCGGCTATTATAAATACCACCGACGAGCATATGCTGACATTGGCAAAGTATATTACGGACAATTATGATAAACCTCTAACACTTAATGATATTGCGGATATGGCAGGTCTAAGTTATACCTACTTCAGTAAAAAATTTAAAAATACTACAGGAATGAGATTTAAAGAATATCTGAACTATGTAAGGTTAAAGCAGGCCGCCACAAAGCTTGCCACCACAAAACTTACCGTAACCGATATAGCAATGAGCTGTGGATTCAATGACAGCAACTACTTTAAGGACGCATTTAAAAAAACCTACGGTCTTTCTCCCAGACATTACAGAAAATCAAGTGATGCACAGATTGATGAATAAATTATGTCTAAATTTTTAATAAATACTTACACTCTTCTACATTTATTATATTGTATTTAATGTTACTATTATTATAAGCTTTACACTTGATTGTTTTATTAGGAGGATGAGTATATGAAAAATAGATCAAGTTTTTGTAAGGTAAGTGCAGGTATGTTGATATTTGCCATCAGCATACCCGGCTTACTTGTTGGATGTTCAGGCCCACAGCCTAAAACCGAAGGTGCAATTTATGATACCGGAAAGGTGGCTGAATATGCCGCTCCTTATGTAAGTTATGATGCAAATTATAATACTGAGGAATACAATGCTGTTGACGAAAGTAACTTCAAAGCTGTAGCTACTTCACCGCTATCCACATTTGCGGCGGATGTGGATACCGCATCATATGCAAATATCAGGCGCTTCATAAATTCCGGAGAATTGCCTCCAGCCGATGCGGTAAGGATTGAGGAAATGCTGAATTATTTCCACTATGACTATCCGCAGCCAAATGATGGTGAGCCTTTCTCTGTAACTACTGAGATTTCCGCATGTCCATGGAATCCCGACACCAAGCTGATGATGGTCGGAATGCAGGCTAAAAGCATGGATGAACTTGAAAAGAAACCTTCAAACCTTGTATTCCTTATAGATGTATCAGGATCTATGGAAGAACCCGACAAATTACCTCTTGTTAAAAATGCATTCTTACTTCTTTGTGAGCAGTTAAAAGAAAATGATACAGTTTCCATAGTTACATATGCAGGAAGCGATCAGGTTGTGCTTGAAGGTGCAAAGGGTTCCGACTCAAAAGAAATAATGGCTGCTATAGAGGATTTGGAAGCAGGCGGAAGTACTGCAGGATCTGAAGGTATAAAGACAGCTTATGAAATTGCCGGAAAATACTTTAAAGCAGACGGAAATAACAGAGTTATACTTGCTACCGACGGTGATTTAAATGTCGGAATCACAAGTGAAGGCGAACTTACAAGGCTTATAAAGAAAGAAAAAGAAAGCGGTGTCTTTCTTTCCGTTCTGGGATTCGGTACTGAGAATATAAAGGACAACAAGATGGAAGCACTTGCTGACAACGGAAACGGAAATTATTCATATATCGATTCAAGATTTGAAGCAAAGAAAGTACTTTCAGAAGAGCTTGGTGCAAACTTCTTTACTGTAGCAAAGGATGTAAAGTTCCAGTTGGAATTCAATCCTAAATTTATAAAGGGATACAGACTGATAGGCTACGAAAATCGTATCATGGATGATGAGGACTTTAAGGATGATACCAAAGATGGCGGTGAAATAGGCTCAGGACATAGAGTAACCGTATTATATGAAATAGTTGACAATGATTCACCTATGGAAATAGGTTCAGACCTTAAATATCAAACCGGTGTCGCCAATGATTCAAATGATCTTTTAAATATTGCAGTAAGATATAAGGAGCCTGATTCCGAAACAAGTAAGGAGCTGAACTACCCTGTTACAACTGAATCCATCAAAACCGAGATGTCAGATAATATGAAGTTCGCCGCTGCAGTAGCAGAGACCGGCATGTTGCTTCGTGATTCGGAGTTTAAGGGTAGCTCAAGTTATGACAGCGTTGTGTCATTACTTGATTCAATTCCCGATATCAAAAATGATACAAGTAAGTTGGAATTTTTATTACTTGTAAAAAAGATGGCTACATTGGTGAAAGAACAATAACATATAATTATAAAAAGAGTAAAACCTTCACCGTCGGTTTTACTCTTTTTTACTAAATCTTATTTATATTGATAAACTTTCTCACCGTTCTTTTCGACAAATATCTCAAAAGCACAGTCGGCAAAGTCGGCTTTTAGTACCGCTCTTTCCTCATTATTCTTCCACTCCATAAATATTTTACTTTCATCACATTTCATAGTAAACTCACTTTCATTTGAAAATACCGCAAATGTGGAACGAAGTCTTAATAACTCAAGCTGCTTTTTTACTATTTCTCTTTGTAGACCGTCTTCCATCTCTTTAGCAGTCAGATTTGTACGGTTGATTTCCTTATGGCCTCCGGCTCCTGCCCTCTTTACCGCTTCATGGTCGTTCTTTCCTGCAAATAAATCCAGATACCAAACCTGAGGCTTGCCCGGCATAAAGATTTGGATAGCTCTGGCAAGAAGCATTCTCTTATCATCTTCACCCAGTGCACTATAGTAAGTTGCATTCACCTGATAGTATACATTCTTTTGACCGTGTAAATCCTTTACATATCCGCCTCGCTTTACCACAGTATCTATAACAGATTGAATCCTTTCTTCAATTATAAGTCCCTTAAGATCAAGCAAAGGTATTCCGTCGTGGCAACCCAGCATATTTACTACCTGTATTTTCTTTTCCACAAGTTCATCGGCCCATTTTTTAAGGAATTCACCGCTGCTTTGTTCAAACGCATCTATTATAAGTCCCGGAAGGAAGAAATCATAAGTCATATAGCCTTTATTTGCTATCTTCTCGTAGATTTTTTCTTCATAGCTTGCATGGATTTCCGGCAGTAATCTCACATTGTACTTATCTGCCAATTCTCTCACCCTTGTAAGCACATCCCAAGTGGCAGGCTCATTTAAGAAGTTTTTCTCGCCGACTCCCTTTGGAGCATAGGCAAATGCGTCAAGTCTTACAATCTTAGCTCCGTAATCTGCCAAAGTCTTTAAAGTATCGTCATAAAACTCCCAAACAAGAGGCGACTTGATATTAAGATCCATCTGTCCGAGGTACTTTCTCTCAGACTCCAATTTTTCACAAAGCTCTTTCTTTTGATCATCACTTAGCTTATCTGTGTAGATATTTGACTCGTTTAAAATATTTGAAGGAGACTTTCCCTCTGATAAACTTTTATTTAATAAATTTGCCAATCCGTCCGCTATACTATACTGTACACCTGTGATATTTATTATATCCACAGCATCCAAAGTCGGATATCTTACTTCCTGATAAAAGGTATTCCAATAAGGAACTTCCTTTCCGTCAGGGAAGCAAACCATAAGTATCGGAAGTCCCGGTTTTCTAAAAAACATATCCTTTATAAGATCGGCCCTTGGCTGTATATAGCCATCTTCAGTCATTTCACCGCAGCCTTCCCAAAACTTGTTCCAGTCAATGAAAAAATCTCTATACTTTGACTTCTCACCGTTTTTTATAATATCCTGAAACTGTTTTGAGAGTACTGAAGCATGGTTTAAAATAAAATCAAGCTTTAAATCAATTCCAAGTTCCTCAAGCCTGTCTAAATCTTCTCTTTTGGCAAACAATTCATTCAAAGAGTAGTCAATAACCGAAAAACCTCTGTCCAAATCTGTATTAAACAGACTCGGAAGAATGTAAAATGAAGAGAAAACATCCTTTAATTCTTTTTTGCCAAGAAAATTTACAATATCACTTAAGCTTCCGCCAAGGCTGTCAGGGTATGCATTAAGCATAGGGCCGTTATCATTTCTTTTCATGCTCTTCACCTACATTCCTATATATTTACAATATTCTTCGTAGCTTAGTCTGTCGCCGTTCGGGAGAATAATTATCTTTGCCTTATGTGCCTGTTCTACCAGTGTTCCCTGTTCTATATTAAGTACCATTGCCGTAAACGGGCTGTCTATTCCGCTGTCACGATTCCTTAAAAGTCTGTATTTCAAAGTTTCCTTTGGGGTACTGTGTAAAAGTATCGGTATATCTACACCTTCAAAGTAATCACTGTTTCCATGTGTCCATTCAATCAAAAGAACTCCGATATCCTTGAAATTCACATCATCATACCATATCTGTGTATTGCTTCTTCCCATTCTCTTTAACCAGATTTTGTCGGCACCTGATTTAAATTGCTTGACAACATCTTCAACTTCATTAAATGCAAGCTCATTTGCTGTACCTAGGTACTCCTTCAGCGCATTACGTCCGCCGTTTATATATGATTCATACCATGGATATTTTTTTATATTTTCAGGGTCCGCATCATTTCCGTCTTCCTGTAGCTTATGAACTATGTCAAAACGCTCTTTTGTATACTCACCGTCCTTTACCAGTCCTTTTAATCCGCCTTCTCTAAACAGGTGTAAACGTTCCGCATCATTGTACTCAGGGATTCTTCGCGGATAATTATCTCCTCCCAATATATAGCTTCCTATCCCGATATCATTTAAATAATAGGACAGAACTGCCGATATTCCCGACTTTCCCACACCTGAACATCCTGACACGGATACAACTACCTTTCCGTTGTCATTTTTGCTCTTAACTTTTTCAATCTCCTCAAGTAAATAAGGAAAAATCCTTCCCGCTCTGTCAATATGATACTCGGTTATTACAACCTTACTTCCCGGCACATCAGCTTGCTCAATTTCCTCAGGCAGTACCGGCGGCTTCCAATTTTTTAAATCCTGCATATGCTCACCTCATATACTAAACTGTGCTGTAATGGACTGTACAAGTATCCAAAAAACACTCCGTATGAAAATCCTTTCACACGGAGTGTACCATAATATTGCTTGTTTTTCTATGTATTTTTAAACAGGAGTCTATCTTTCAGGATACTTTTCCTTAAAGTTTTTCAGCCAATCCAGGTACTTTTCCACATCGGCCTTATTCTCAGGAGCTTCATCAAACTCCTTTGTCTCTGCATTCACTCTTTCCTTGTCCTCATCCGAGAGTGCTCTCTGTGCAAATGTATAGACCACCTCGTCTTCTTTTCCGATATGTCTGTTCAAAAGTGTGGCATATCCTGAGGCATTTGTTATTATATCAAGCTTATTGAGTGTGGAAGGATCCTTCTCGTATCTGTCTATCGCCTCTAAAAGTTCATTCATATGAAGTCTTCCAAGGTCATGCTCTACAAGCATACCGTTTCTTATAAGCTTATCCGCTACAGGGCCAAGCTTTTCAAGCATTACCTTAAAGAGAATCTTCTCCTCCTTGCCGTGGTGAAGATGGTCTGCATAGTTTTTACCGAATGCCACACATGCCTTTACAAGATTTATATCTACGTCTTTCCCTTCTATTATAGAACAGCACATAGACTTCATGCTTTTACAAAACTCTATTATATTCTTATGCTCTTCAACTAAAATATCTATTCCGTACATATCACTCCTTAACCAACTTATATGAGCCGTTGCCGAGGTTATAATATGACAAATCACTGCCTGAAAAGACTCCCTCAATCATGGCATTTCTTATCTCATAGAATAATGCCACATCCACACCTACTTCATCCCAGTACTGCTTATGAATATCCACAGTCTCCTGCCATGTAATCTCATCGCTGTCTTCATTGACAACCATATTTACACCGTCACAAGGCATACCGCTGACAAAGGTATTCTCATAGTATTCAAAGCCGTCTGCCGGAGTAGCATCAGCCTCTACCGCATTTTCCACACCGAATACCCTTGCACACTCACATATAATTCCTATAGCATCAGGATTGTTGTCTGTAAGAGTCTTTGCAACATATGCCAGTCTTCTCTCAACTATAGCTATCTTATTCTGTAACCAGCCGTGGATATTGGTCGGGTCTATAATATTTCCAAGGTCACCCTCAGGAAGTGAACCGAATTTCTCATCTATATCTGCAAGAGGGGCCACATTAAGCTCCTTATCTTTTGCTACGTCTATGATAGCATTTGTCAAATCGTTTTGTATTTTAATCTTTCTAAAAAGCCAATGATGTATTGGTCCTAAAATTGCACTCATCTTTCTCTCCTTTTATCTCTCAAGCGGAAAAACCACTGTAAGTTGCATCTTGAAACTCTCTACCGCATGAACTGAATGCGGTTTTCTTGCCGGCATCACAAGACTTTCACCTGCATTTAGGATATATTCCTTGCCGTCCACTATAAACTTTCCTGTGCCTTCAAGAACTGTCACCAAAGCATCGCCGTCAGATTCGTGAGTGGATATCTCCTCACCCTTTGAAAATGCAAAAACTGTAATACTTACATATTTATTCTGTGCCAATGTCTTTGAAACTACCTGGCCTTCACTTGCTTCAACCAAATCAGCTAATTTTAAAACTTCTTCATGATTTATATTCTTTAAAAACTTATCCATATAGTCCTCCTTTATGGTTAAATCCAAATCTCTATTGCTACTGTAGTATAACCCTTTTAAATATCTTTTTCCGTAACATATGTTAAATATATAAATTTATTTTAAAAAACCTGCCTTGGATCTCCAAAACAGGTTTTGTAAAAGTTATTTAGAACTCTTTTCCTCCGTTGACATCTATATCACCGTCAAAATGCTTATCAATAGCAGCTATAGCCGCCTCAAGTCCTCTTTTTATATCATCAAGTGCCATATAAGGAGCTACAGGTGTCCTTCTTGCTACCTGCTCAGGTATAAAAGGCACATGTGTAAATCCTCCCTTAACATTAGGATACTTCTTTGCAAGTGTATAAAGCACTCCATACATAAGATGATTGCATACA
>CAUQKD010000101.1:0-8545 GCA_963518365.1 uncultured Lachnoanaerobaculum sp.
ATATACAGTGCCGATATATTCTCAAAACATTCAGCTATCTGTTTATTGTACTCTTTTTCAACTTTCCACACCCTATGTCTTACATCATCATCACATACAAAGTCATAAAGCGGTACATTTAGAGTATTTTGTAAGATTATCTTTTGTAAAGCGTCATTTGCTTTGTATGCCAAGAATATAGGTCCTGTCTGTGCATTCAATGTATCCACATGATTTATCCTGTCAATTTCTTTTTCTTCTCTGGTATTCTCATGTTTCTTTATAATATTGTTCAAATAGTCGTCTACACTTGCAAGCCCCACTATACCTATCTGACTTCTTCCGTTCATTGTAAGCTCATACAAATAATAGCTGTCACAGACATCTTCTTCATATATGCCCTTATCTTTGAACTCATTGTACAAATCTCTTGCATGCGTATAAGCCTCTTTTGAGTACATATCAAAGTCATCTTCAAATGCCGTCTCCGGTCTGTCAATATTTAAAAAGGCATACGGTTTGCCTGCTACAGCCGCCTTTGCTTCTTTTCTGTCATATACATCATATGGCAATGATGCCACCTGCTCTGCCATATCCTCTCCGGGTCTTACACATTTGAAAGATTTTACTATAGCCATCCGTCTCTCCCTAAGTTTTTATTAAATCTCTTCAGACTATTCTATCAAATGTAGTAACAACAAGCAATATTATATAATTAAGGACTTAAGTAAAGTCATATATTCCTGTGTGCTGTTATAAAATTTTGACAGTAGACAAAAACACTTGTAAATAGTATAATATCGTAAGTAGTGTCGGCAAAATAAAGAGGTGGAACTATGGAGTATAATGAGATAAAATTAAATGTTTCAAATGACAAAATCAAAAAATATAAGCTGTTTGACGGAATAAAGATATATTCAGATATCTTTATATCTGAAGACAAAAAATCGCTTACAAATAAAAGGGTTTATATTACTAAAAAGAAAAATTATGTCTACTATGAAAGAACGGATGTGAATTGGAATTATTGGAATGATAAAAATAAGTATGATTTCAGTTTTGATACGAACAGTATCAAACATAATATTATATTTGAAGTATCAAAAGACTTGACTTCATTTTCACATTATCTGGGAGAAAGAGTTGTTGAAAAGATTATGTTAAAAGAAGCAGCCGGAGAGATTGTGGAAAAATTGGATATATAATATATTCTCAGTTTCAGATTTTAATATTTTTTGTACACAAAGGGGATAAGTTCTTCTTATAAAGAGCTTATCCCCTTTAATGGCATATTGATTACTCTATGATTTCTTCTATTTCACCTATCAGAATAAAATGCGGCTCCCAGCCTCCATGACCGTCAGTATAGACATCAGGATAAAGTTCATAGTAGTCTTTTATTTCCTGTATCAGGCTGTTTTTGTCAAACTGTTGCTTACAAAGTTTTTTACATAAAAAAGTCTGCTTTGCCTCTTTAAATCCCATAGTCTTACCTATAGGGATTGCCGTAAGTCCGGCATTTTCTATTTTGTTTTCATTTCTTCCTGAATGACTTCCAAGGTATGCAAGTGCTTTTTTATACTCAGGTGCAAAAAAACTTACAGTAAAATATTCACTGTCATCTATAAACTGCGCCGTATATCTTGACGGGTGTATATATAGTGTCACCGTTGCCTTACTTTTTCCCGGTGCACCCCAAATATTTCCAAGGCTTCCCCATGAAACCAGGCAGGAATTAAACTTTTCCTTATCACCTACAGTTATTGCCGCCCAGTCACTGTCAAAAATATCAAAAGGAGCGTACTCTTTTTTTCTAAATTCCATATCCGCCTCCATATTACTTTATGACTCTTACTTTTAAAACTCCGTCTATAGAGTTTAATTCATCTACAAGTTTATCACTTGCCTTACTCTCTATATCTATAAGAGTGTATGCCTTTGTACCCTTTGACTTGTTTGTAAGGTCTGAAATATTGTAGCCGTTCTTTGCAAATGCAGATGTGATCTGACCGATCATATTCGGAATATTCTTATGAAGGATTGCAACTCTTCCTTCAGCCTGACATACTCCCATATCACAGCTTGGGAAATTCACAGAGTTTTTGATATTACCGTTTTCAAGGTAATCCACAAGCTCATTTGCAGCCATCACAGCGCAATTGTCCTCACTCTCTTTAGTAGATGCACCGAGATGAGGTATAACTATCGCCTTTTCCATCTTTGCAGACTTTGTATTAGGGAAGTCGGTAACATACCTTGCCACCTTGCCGCTTTCAAGTGCCTTTTCCATCTCATCATCATCTACCAGCAAATCTCTTGCAAAGTTGAGGATAACAACTCCGTCCTTCATCTCGGCTATGGAATCCTTGCCTATCATACCTTTGTTATCATTTGTAAGCGGTACATGAAGTGTGATGTAGTCGCAATCTTTGAAGATCTCGTTGATATCTGTGATATGCTTTATCTTTCTTGAAAGTCTCCATGCGGAGTTTACCGAAATATAAGGATCATAGCCGAGTACTTCAAGTCCAAGTGATGCCGCCGCATTGGCAACCTCGGCACCTATCGCTCCAAGACCTATTACACCTAGCTTCTTGCCCTTTATCTCGCCGCCTGCAAAGTTTTTCTTACCCTTTTCCACATCTTTTGAAATGGTATCCGAATCTTTTATACTTCTTGTCCACTCAATGCCGCCTACGACATCTCTTGCAGCCAAAAGCATTCCGCATATTACAAGCTCCTTTACGCCGTTTGCATTGGCTCCCGGAGTGTTAAATACCACTATTCCGGCATCTGCACATCTATCAAGCGGAATATTGTTTACACCGGCACCGGCTCTGGCAATTGCAAGGAGATTTTTTGAAAATTCCATATCTCCCATTGCTGCAGACCTTACCATGATTGCGTCCGCCTCATTTATGTTGTCTGTAAGCTCATAGTTTTCGTCAAATATATCTGTTCCCACACTTGCGATAGCGTTTAGGCAATGTATCTTTTTCATTATATCTCCTTATGCATTTTCCTGTTCAAACTTCTTCATAAACTCAACAAGCTTTTCTACGCCTTCCTTAGGCATAGCGTTATAGATGCTGGCTCTCATACCGCCTACACTTCTGTGTCCCTTTAAGTTTACAAATCCGTTTGCCTCAGCCTCTTTTACAAACTTGGCGTCAAGCCCCTTATCTCCTGTAACAAAAGGTACGTTCATAAGTGAACGGTCTTCCTTTCTTACAGTTCCTTTAAACATCTTAGATGAATCCAGAAAATCGTACAAAATCTTTGCCTTTTCTTCATTTCTTTTCTTCATTGCATCAAGTCCGCCAAGTGATTTTATCCACTTAAATACCTTACCGCAGATATAAATATTGTATGTAGGCGGTGTATTATAAAGTGACTTATTATCTGCATGAATTTTATATCTAAGCATTGAAGGTGTACCCTCCAATACATTATCACTAATCAGATCATCTCTTATAATCGCAATTACTACACCGGCAGGTCCTATATTCTTTTGAACACCGCCCCAGATAAGAGCGTACTTGTTCACATCCATAGGCTCGGACAAAAAGCAGGATGACACATCCGCTACCAAATCCTTGCCCTTTGTATTCGGCAATGTCTTAAACTTTGTACCGTAGATTGTATTGTTCTCACAGATATATACATAGTCCGCATCTTCTCTTATAGGCAGATCTGAACAATCAGGGATATATGAATATGTTTTATCCTCACTTGAAGCTACAGCCACTACGTCACCATACATCTTTGCTTCCTGAAAAGCCTTCTTTGCCCACTGACCTGTGATGATATAGTCAGCTTTCTTGTTCTTCATAAGATTCATCGGAACCATTGCAAACTGTGTATGTCCGCCGCCCTGTAAAAACAGCACTTTATAATTATCAGGGATGTTTAACAAATCTCTGATATCTCTTTCGGCTTCTTCTATTATCTCTTCATATACCTTGGAGCGGTGACTCATCTCCATAACGGACATTCCGCTGCCTTTATAATCAAGCATTTCTGCAGCCGCCTCTTTTAAAACTTCCTCCGGAAGTACTGCCGGACCCGCACTGAAATTATAAACTCTTCCCATGATAATCTCCTTATAACTTATATTAAAACCTACGAAGGTAGATTCTTTGCATTATTTTACCGGATGTAACTTCAAATCTTTTTCATCAAATGCATCTGATATGGCAGCTCCCGGTGATACCATCGGAAATACTTTCTCATCAGAATCAATCTCACAGTCAATAACAAAAGTGGTATTTGACTTAAGCGCCTCATCAAATGCTGCATCAAACTCTTCTTTTGTAGTAACTTTCTTTGCTCTTGCCCCCATAGCCTCAGCCAATTTTACAAAATCGACCTTATCTCTTAATACAGTCTGTGAATATCTCTTACCGTAGAAGAGATTCTGCCACTGCCTTACCATTCCAAGCACATGGTTGTTGATAACAACCTGTATAATCGGTATATCATATCTTGTAGCTGTAGCTATCTCATTCATATTCATCCTGAAGCATCCGTCACCCGCTATATTCACTACGGTTTTATCCGGTTCGGCAACCTTGGCACCTATAGATGCTCCAAGTCCGTAGCCCATTGTTCCGAGTCCGCCTGATGTTATAAGTGTTCTAGGATGTGTAAACTTATAAAACTGTGCTGCCCACATCTGATGCTGACCTACCTCTGTACAGATGATGGTGTCATCTTTTGTCTTTTTATCTATAGTCTCTATGATGTACTCGCCTGTAAGTCCCTGCTTGTTTGTTCTGATCGGATACATATCCTTTAATCTTTCGATATGTGCAATCCACTCATCATGATGCAGCGGATCAAGTCTTGAATTAAGCTTTCTTAAGATAAGTCTTGCATCACCTACCAAGCTGTAATGTGCCTTGATATTCTTGCTGATTTCAGCCGCGTCCACATCTATATGTAAAATCTTTGCATTTTTTGCAAACTTCTTTGCATTACCGATTACTCTGTCCGAGAATCTTGCACCTATTACAATAAGCAGATCGCACTCTGTTATTCCGAGGTTACTTGTCTTGCTGCCGTGCATTCCGACCATTCCCGTATATTTCGGGTCAGAGCCGTCAAAAGCCCCCTTACCCATAAGTGTATCCGCTACAGGTGCATCTATCTTTGAAACGAAGGTTCTGAGTTCTTCGCTTGCATCCGAAAGGATTGCTCCGCCACCTACCAAAACATATGGTTTTTTTGAAACTCTTATAAGTGATACGGCATCCAAAATATCCTCTTCACTTACATCAGCCTTCGGGCTTATCTTCTCAGGCTCTTTGTACTCATATTCAAAGCTGTCTCCTGTGACGTCCTTTGTAATGTCTATAAGTACAGGACCCGGTCTTCCTGTCACGGCAATCTTAAAAGCTCTTCTGATGGTATCGGCAAGCTTGTTGCCGTCTTTTACTATAAAACTGTACTTTGTTATAGGCATCACTATACCTGATATATCCACCTCTTGGAATGAATCCTTTCCAAGCAGGTTATTACCTACATTACAGGTAATGGCAACCATAGGTATGGAGTCCATATATGCACTTGCGATACCTGTTACAAGATTGGTGGCTCCCGGACCGCTGGTGGCAAGACATACTCCTACCTTACCGCTTGCTCTGGCATAACCGTCCGCCGCATGTGAAGCGCCCTGCTCATGACTTGTAAGTATATGTCTTATTTTGTCCTGATTTTTATACAGCTCATCATATAGGTTTAATATTGCACCGCCCGGATAACCGAAAACCGTATCCACGCCCTGTTCCAACAGACATTCAACTATTATCTTTGAACCACTTATTTTAGCCATACATCCTCCTATAATTCATCTACCGTTAAAACCGCACCTCGTGGAGCGCCTGAAACAAGCTTTCTGTATCTTGCAAGATAACCTGTAACCTCATTAAGTCTCGGCTTCCAGTTTTCTCTTCTCTTTGCAAACTCTTCTTCACTTACTCCGGCATTTATAGTGTTTGCATTGATATCTATATCAATGATATCGCCTTCTTCTATAAGTCCTATAGGACCGCCTACAGCAGCTTCAGGTGAAACATGACCTATTGATGCACCTCTTGAAGCTCCTGAAAATCTGCCGTCTGTGATAAGTGCTACAGTGGTATCAAGCCCCATTCCTGCTATAGCCGATGTAGGATTTAACATTTCTCTCATCCCGGGGCCGCCTTTCGGTCCCTCATATCTGATAACCACCACATCTCCCGGAACTATCTTACCGCCCTTTATAGCTGCAATTGCATCTTCCTCACAGTCAAATACTCTTGCAGGTCCTGAGTGCTTCAGCATCTCAGGAAGTACGGCACTTCTTTTTACCACACATGAATCCGGAGCTATATTTCCCTTAAGTACCGCAATACCTCCGACCTTTGAGTACGGGTTCTCAGCCGGTCTTATAACGTCGGTATCAAGATTTATCGCATTCTTTATATTCTCACCGACTGTCTTACCTGTAACAGTCATACAGTCAAGGTTTAAAAGTCCGAGCTTTGATATCTCTTTCATTACGGCATAGATACCGCCTGCCTCGTTAAGCTCCTCAATATATGTATGTCCTGCCGGTGCAAGATGACAAAGGTTCGGAGTTTTTGCACTTATCTCATTTGCTATATCCACGTTAAGGTCCACACCCGCCTCATAAGCAATAGCCGGAAGGTGAAGCATTGAGTTTGTGGAACATCCAAGTGCCATATCCATTGTAAGCGCATTGATGAATGCTTCCTTTGTCATAATATCTCTTGGACGAATATCTCTTTTCAACATTTCCATTACGGCATATCCTGCTCTCTTTGCAAGACGGATTCTCTCGGAATATACGGCAGGTATTGTACCGTTACCTCTAAGTCCCATACCGAGAACTTCTGTAAGACAGTTCATTGAGTTGGCTGTATACATACCTGAACATGAACCGCAGGTAGGGCAGGTCTTATTCTCATATTCCATTACATCATCTTCACTCATCTTTCCTGCAGCGTAAGCTCCCACAGCCTCAAACATACTTGAAAGTGATGTGTTTTTTCCTTTTACTCTTCCTGAGAGCATCGGACCGCCTGATACAAATACAGTAGGAATATTTAATCTGGCTGCCGCCATAAGCATTCCCGGTACCGTCTTGTCACAGTTCGGAATCATTACAAGCGCATCAAACTGATGTGCCATTGCCACAGTCTCTGTAGAGTCGGCTATCAAATCTCTTGAACAAAGTGAATACTTCATTCCTATATGTCCCATTGCTATACCGTCACATACTGCAATCGCAGGGAATACTACAGGTGTTCCGCCTGCCTCGGCCACTCCGAGTTTTACAGCATCCGATATCTTATCCAAGTTTATATGTCCCGGTACTATCTCATTGAATGAGCTTACTATACCTATTATAGGTTTTCTCATCTCTTCAGGTGTCATGCCGACAGCATTCAGTAGAGACCTGCTTGGTGCCTGTTGCATACCTGATTTCATATTGTTTGAGCGTAAATTCTCCATTTTTTCCTCTTTCTATCAAAATCTTTAAAATACTAAAATATGCTGTCTATATCTATTTTGCCTCTATCAATAGCTGTTGTTTCCTTAAGCCAATCAGCTACTATATCCCCCATTTGCGAAGTCTTAAGTACCTTGATTCCCGGGGACTTTAAATCCAATGTTTTGTAATTGCTGTTTAATACATCCTCAACAGTATCCTCTATCCTTTGTGCCTCTTCTAAAAGTCCGAGAGAATATCTAAGTAACATTGCTGCAGAAAGTATAGTCGCAAGCGGATTTGCTATATTCTCACCTGCTATATCAGGTGCGGAACCGTGGCTTGGCTCATACAGTCCGAAGTTGCCCTCTCCAAGACTTGCACTTGGAAGCATTCCTATAGATCCCGTTATCATACTGGCTTCATCGGATAATATATCCCCAAACATATTTTCAGTAAGCATTACATCAAACTGACTCGGTTCCTTTACCAGTTGCATTGCCGCATTGTCTACAAGCATATGCTCCAAAGTAACCTCAGGATATTCCTTAGCTACTTCTTCTACTACACTCCTCCAAAGTCTTGAGCTGTCAAGGACATTTGCCTTATCTACACTTGTAACCTTCTTTCTTTTTCTTGTCATAGCAATATCAAAGGCCACCTTTGCCACTCTTCTAATCTCATTTTCATTGTATACAAGAGTATCTACAGCCGTTTTTACACCGTCAATCTCCTTAGTGTATCTCTCACCGAAGTAAAGACCCCCTGTAAGCTCTCTGACTATCACCATATCAAACCCTCTGTCTACAATGTCTTCCTTTAAAGGACATGCCGATATCAGCATAGGATATAATGTAGCCGGTCTTAGATTTGCAAAAAGTCCGAGTTCTTTTCTGATTTTTAAAAGTCCCGCCTCAGGTCTTAAATTCGGTGCTACATCATACCACCTTGAGTTGCCGACATCTCCGCCTACCGCACCTAAAAGCACGGCGTCACTTTTCTTTGCAATCTCTATTGCCTCATCTGTCAGCGGTACTCCGTATTTATCAATAGAGCATCCGCCCATATCTA
>CAUQKD010000102.1:0-8533 GCA_963518365.1 uncultured Lachnoanaerobaculum sp.
TATCATCACTGTATTCTTCTTCCAAAGTCATCTCTTCCGACTTTCTTTTATATTCTTTGTCCAGATAAGTGATTTTCTGATTGCCATAAAGATAAATATACCCGTCTACTTCATCCGAAAAATTCCAAACAGATAATTCTATACTCTGTAAGTCGTAATTATTCGGATCTTTCTCACCTACTTGGTCATACATTCCCTCGGTTCTTACTTCTTTATCCACTTCTTTTGCCAAATCATCATATTCTATAACATCTTCTCTATTATATGAGTCCCATTCCTCCGGTTCTAAATAGTACCTCGAAAACTTCACCTCATGTAGATGATACTTTATCTTATTTACATCAAGTCTGTAATATTGTGGAACACTAAGAGCTATACGTTCATTTTGATACCATTTATAAAAAATGTAATCATCAAATATAGTATGACTTGTCGTAAAATCTAATGCCTCTTTATTGCTAAAAATCATCTTTCCACTAAAATCATATTTTCTTAATCCGTGTCTCACATTTAATGTATATATATTTTCACCTTCCATATACATTTTACCTGAATCATTGGCAAATTTTACTATTTCTCCATTTGAATTCACCTTATAAATACTCGCGACATCATCACATTCACGCAAAAAAACAGTATTATCTTTTGCTAAAACACCCACAATTTCACTTGGTATTTTGCAGATTTCATTTATATTTCCATCAGAGTTTTCCATATACATAAGTCTGCCTTTATATACAAAATATATACCGTTTTCTGCCTGCTCCACTTTACTGATTACTTTTACACCGGTTTTTCCGTCCTGATTTGATTTATTTCCCCAGTTATATGTATCTGATGAGATATACATGGAGTTGATTTTAGGCAATGTGTAAAATATTAAAGCAAATATAGACAATACTATAGCAACCACTACTACCCATGTGAATATTATTTTTCTCATAATTCTATTTCTCCAACGCCTGCATTACTACTTCTCCGTTTTCATCCATTACCTGTACAGGGTTACTGCCGTCACGATTGACTCGAGTAATACACAGTTTCTTCGAATTATCAATATATCTGTAAATAAATATATAATTATCTGTTACAAAAATTTCTATCATACGTTCATCTACAGACAGCCCCTTCATTGTATAAACTTCTTTTGATATACCTGTTTCAGTATCTATCTCATATATTTGGAGTTCTCTATATTCCTGATTATTCTCAACATAATCTTCAATATACGATATATATACCTTTTTATCACTAACAATAAAGTCATTCCTATAATGTCCATTTAACGGCCTATCTATAACATCATAGCTGATAACATCACTGTCCAGTATGTTTTTTATATCATCCACTTTAACTCTGCCTATAGGATATAGTTTTACCTCATACTTTATTTCGCCTATATACTCTTCATTTTCATATGTATTTATATGTTCGTTTATCCTTCCGGATAACTTGTCTTTATAATTTTTATCTCTATAAGTAAGTTTCTGCTCTCCAAGAAAATAGATATATCCATCTGAAACCTTTGAGAAATCCCAAATTGACAACTCAATACTTTGGAGTTCATAGTTATCCAGATTTCTATCAATTATTTTTCCTTTTCTTACCCTTTTATCCATCTCTTTTGCAAATAAATCATAAGGTATAACTTCTTCTCTCAAATAAGAATCCCAAGTTTCCGGAGGTAAATAGTATTTTGAAAAATGCAGAGTATATTCTTTATATTTTATTTTATTAATATCAAATAAATAATATTTTGGCGCATAAACTTCTGCTTTTAAAAAATCTATGTTAAAAACATAGTTATTAAATATAGTATTATCCCTATCAAACCCATTATATCCTAAATCATTTTTAAAAATTCTTTTCCCGTTAAAGTCATATTTTTCAAACTCAGTACCTCCACTTAATGTACATATATTATTACCTTCAAGGTACATTACTCCAGGGGCATAAATAATGCTTATTATCTCTCCATCTGTGTTCAGTTTGTAAATACTGTTACCGCTTTCCTCTCGTAGAAAAATATTTTTATCCTTTACTAAAATACCGGAAATATTCCCTTGCATTTTACAAATTTCTTTTATTTCTGCATTTTTATTTTCCATATACATCAGCCTGTTTTCATAAACAAAATACGTACCGTCTTCCCCTTGAACAACTTTATTAAGTTCTTTTCCACCTTCACCGGCATCATTATCTGCTATCTTTTCCTTTTGCCAATGCTTATCTACTGATACATACATAAAATCAAATTTTGGCAGTATAACATAAATTGAAAGTACTATTAAAAATATTAAGACTACTAAAACCGGTAATATAACTTGTATCCTTTTTATTTTCACAACTTATCCTTTCTATTCTGTAAAGCATAAATCTATTGATTTTACCGGCTTTGACGATTTTTATTTACCGTAAAACAAAAGCCCAAAGTTACAGATATTGTAGTTTATCTGTATAGTTCACTATTTCACCTACTCTACTATAACCTCGACCTCTTAGTTTTGCTTCACGCCGGATATTTTTTTACTCCTTCTACTCTCAGTGATTTTATATCAGATGATATAACTGATACTTTTAATACTTCCAGCATGAATACACAATTTTTTAAATTACGATATATATGTAAACTATTTTCCACTCTTTTCTTCACTTTTAGATTCTAGCGGCTTCATAACAACTTCTCCGTTTTCATCCATTACTAACACAGGGTTGTTACCATCTCTGTTAATCCTTGTAATACATTCCTTTACGCCATATTCACTACCTTCATAAATGAATATATATTTATCTGTCACAAACATTTTAACGGAATAATTTCCGATAAAAAATCTTTTTTTTCTATAAATCTCCTTATATAAACCTGTGTCAACATCCATAGAATACACATATATATTTCTATCCTCTTTGCTACTGTCAAAATATTCGTCTTCTTTTAATACATATGCATTCTTATTGTTAATAATAAAACCTCCCCATTTTTTATTCAGATCATAACACACTAATTCATAATTAATGTAATCGTCCTCAGAAGTATCCTTTATATCATCTACATTAATTCTGCATAGCACTCTTGCTATAGTTGTATATGTTACTTTTTTTATCTTCTCAGAATTTAATATCCCTTCTTCCATAGTTGACAGTTTTTCTTTATATTTCTTATCTCTATAAGTAACTCTCTGTTCTCCATAAAGATAAATATATCCGTCTTGTACTTCTGAAAAAGACCAAGGAATTAGCTCTACACTTTGCAGTTCATAATCATCCAAATTTTTCTCAGTTGTATCATCAAATATTTTCCCTTCCCTTACTGTTTTATCCACTTCTTTAGCAAAAGAATCATAGGGTATAACATCTTCTTTCCAATACCTATTTCCGGGTTCCGGTTGCATATAATATCTTGAAAGTTTTAATTTCCTTGTCTTATAATTTATTTTGTTGGCATCAAAAATATAATACTTAGGTATACTAACCTCTACATTATCATCACCGATATCAATATTATATCTTATAAAAAAAATATAGTTATAAAATATCATGCTACTTGATATAAAATCGGATTTAACTTTATTTTCAAAAATTTTTCTTCCATTAAAATCATATTTTCTTAAACTGGGTTCTCCATCCAATATATATATATTTTCCCCTTCAATACTTGATGTTCCTGAAGCATCAAAAAGTTTTACTATCTTTTTATTTGAATCCACTTTATAAAAGCCATAATCATACTCATCCTGTTTACGAAAAAAAACAGTATCGTCCTTTACTAAAATACCCGAAATTTCACTTTGCAGTTTGCATATTTCTCTAACCTGCTCATCCGCTTCATCCATATACATTAGTTTGTCTTTATACACAAAGTATATGCCGTTTGTCCCCTGCTTTACTTTTTCTATTTCAGTTGCACCTGTCTTTTCATCCCCGTCCCCAATCTTTTCCTTCTGCCAATGCTTATCTGCGGATATATACATAAAGTTGAATTTAGGCAATACAAAAAATATCAATATCATCATAAAAATAATCATGAAAACTACGGTAAAAAATACTGCTATAAGTAGCCTTGTTTTTTTCTTCATTCGTATATAATCTCCTCTTTCATAGCACATTATACAATTCTTTCAAATAACTGGCTAAAATACACTTTATTGTCTTCAGTTATAGCAATTTTATCATCCCCTCTATCTATCTCTACCAAATATGGGTCTCTTTGGTCAATTTTAAATTCATACAATTTCATTAACATCTCAACCCCTGTAATAGTCGTATTTTTTTTTGTCTTAATTCCAAGTACTGTCATGTCTGATATAGTTTCTAATGTCAGAGCAGCTATTAAAGCATTTATCTTTATCATTAAAGGCTTATCCACTACTTCTTCTAAATGCAATATATCAATAATAGATCTTCTATATACCGAATTTTCTTCTAACTTTACATAAATTCTACTTATATTATTTAGAAAATTATTAACTAAAGCTTCTGTTTCACCACTTTGATATACTTCATATGAAAATGTACTTACATCTTTGTCATGATTACTATATACAGTATAAACTCTTATTTGATGAAGCAGCTCAAATAATGCTGCTCTTGCCTGTTTATATCTTATTTTCTCAAATTTTTCTGCCTCATCACTTTCAAGTTTCTCTCCTAGGAAACTGCCACCAACCGTCCACACCACTGAGGCTATATTGGCAATATTTGATGACAGTGCAGCTACTCCAACAGCCTCACCTACCAGCGGAATTGCAATAATCGCAGCTGTTGCAGCAAGATTTATAATAAGCAATTCAACAAATAAACTATCTCTTTCACTTGCGAAGTACTCCCAAAGATTTGTTAAACCAAATGTCGTATCCGTCAGTTTTGCCTCTGATATATATGTATGTATAGGCCTGATACCATTTACTGCATCAATAATCCAATATTCTATGTCCATTCCATCTCCATAGTACTTCGTCATGCCACTATCAATCTCATTTATAGAGTCTATTGTTTTTTCATTGTTATTAGCTACATATGGCTCCAAATATTTTACTCTTGATAATAAAACATAGTTTCTTATTGCTACTGTAACTTCTTCTATATCCCCATAACCATTTTGCTTCAGAATATCTGTCTGTATATTTTTTGCTTTTTGTAATAATAAATCATAATTTTCTAAAAGAATACTTTTCTCAACCTTACTAAATTTAGCAAAATTTGCTTTACCATAAAATGTATTTATAATATTACATAATATTGCTTTATCCTTGCAAAGTAAAATATATTTTGCCAAATACCCTAACCACTTTCTCTCATAATACCCCTTTGTATTTGCACCTCCAATACCATAGTTTAATATTGACAGGTTTCTTATAGCCAGTTTTCTAATTATTGTCATATCAATTTTTGCCTGTTTAAAGTCATATTTATCCCAATATCCAATATTAAAATATGCATGTTCTATGCCTTGTTCCACTACAAATTTAGGATACTTGAATAATGATTCTGTGAAGGTAAATTCCTGACCTGATGTTACAGGTCTAATATATACGTTTTTATGATATGGACAGATCATATATGAGGACATTATAAGTGATGCCTTACCCTTTCCTATATGTGTATTTGAATTTACCCCATACCATTTAGCGAAGTTTTTAGCCTTACATTTGTTTCTTTTACCAACCTCACATGCACAGCTTCCAAATACTGTCAAATCAGTTTCAACTAATTTCCTGTCATCCTCATTTAAGAGAGCCTGTCCACCCTGTTTGTCTGTATATACACCATGATCTTTACCCTTAACTCTGGACAATATGGAGCCTTTATCACAGTTAACTATTGCATCATTAACTAAAAACTCTAAACTTGAAGGCTTATGTTCTTTCCAATAGTTTTTCATTTTTTCTATTATTCTAAGTCTTTCCACATCACTTACTTGGTTAACATTTGGTGCTAATGTTGCATTCAGATATCCACTATGTCCGCTTCCATAGTAGTTATACATTTTTTTATTCTTTATAGGTATTTCTGCTATTTTAAACAGCCATTCATCCTGAGTCATATTCTCTCCTTTCTCTATATAACTTCCATTTCCTTAAGTGTCACTCCTTTTAATCTTCTTTTTAGGAGGCTTTCTGCAAGATCTACTCTTACTACTGTTTTATGCTTATCTATCTCTCCGGCTATCTTAAATATTGAAAAATCGGGTATATTTTTCTTTATTAAAACACCTTTATCTATCTGCCTTCCACATTTGAATATAGTCTTTTCTGAAAGACAATCCACTTCTTTCAATATCGGTATATGGTATGGCTTTATATCCTCTCCGGCTCCTTCTATAAGATTAACATGTTTGATTGTCATAGCCGGCTCATATATCTTTAATACCTCTATAGCTTTTTCTGAAAATACCGGGATGAAATCAATAAACAGTATGTCCGGATATATAATTTCAATGGTATTTGAATTTTCAACTAAAACACTGCTAATCGTTGGCTGCTTATAACTAAGATTTTCTGTTAAAAAAGTCTTATCTACCCCTTTATTCCAATCTATAGTTCTTGGCAGAGGATGAAGCCCGGGTTGTTGTGAAATCAAGTAATATTTTCTAATCATGGTCTTTCACCTCCAAGTATCTCACTTCTTTCCATATACCAACCAAAACTTATATCAATATTTGAAAGCTCAAGTCCTTGTTTTTGCTTAAGTTTTATAACAAGTTCATTGAATAAATTTCTCAAAGTATCAAAATACATAAAAGCATAATCAAACATAAGTTGTGATATTTTATATTCTTCTATTTCAATATCTTTGTACTCAAGTTCTTTAACAAGCCTTTTTATATCATCCTTTACAACTTTCTCTAAGCCCGGAATTTTAAAACTTTCATATTCTTCATTCATATCCAAATAAATATTTTCATCATATGCAACTAATAAGCACTCATATTCTCCGGTAATAAAGCTTGTACATAATGGTGAAATTATTACATGTTTTAATTCAGTTCTTTTTTTAGAAATCAGTGTATTTATAATTAAAGCAAAGTCTTTTTCTATTTCTTCATTATGGGTTTTCCAATGCATTTCAAGTTCTTCAATCCCCTGTACTGACAGTTCATTAAGTTCCTTATCAAAACTTATATAAAATTGGTTTACCTTTTTATGCTGTTCCATACATTCATCTCCATTATGTCAGGTATACCTTTGAGCCTCTTGTAGTAGCATTATCAGACAACTCCACCTGAGTTCCATTTTGATTAAATTGTATGCTATCTTTAGATACCACACTTATACTTGAAGATTTACTTTCAATATCTACCTCAAGTTCTGCATCAACTGACAATACTCCTCTACTTTTTATATGTATACCCTCATTATCTATAAGTTCTATACTCGTACCTTTATTAT
Source organism: uncultured Lachnoanaerobaculum sp. (assembly GCA_963518365.1). Lineage (GTDB taxonomy): Bacteria > Bacillota > Clostridia > Lachnospirales > Lachnospiraceae > Lachnoanaerobaculum. The sequence continues at coordinate 7,389 of CAUQKD010000102.1, forward strand.
TAGTAATTGTAATGCTTTCGGGGCTTAACCTTATCTCTTTTCCCTCTTTATTCCTAAAAAACTTTACCTTAGGGTTGTCCCTTCCGCCTCCGGCTCCTACATGAACCGCATTCTGTACATAGGCATTATTATCTTTATTGTCAGGAAACTTTACCATAACTCTGTCTCCTATTTCAGGCATGCAATACCATCCACCTCCGTCAGGACTTGAATAGATCGTGGCATAACTTAGTAAGCTATGCCCGCTGTTATCATTTTCATCATCATCAAATGCCACACTTACCAGTTCGTTTTCAACACCTGTTATTTCTGCAAATACCGCTGCACCGCTTAAGTTCTCATTATCATACGGAAATCCCTTTAAACTTCCTTTCTTTGCTAATAAATATTCATGTATAATTTCATTATGCTCAAAACTTGATTTTTTGCTGATGACCTTAAGCTCTTCTCTATTAAAAATAACATTATCACCTATATCATAGATATCTCTTAAAACCAGTTTGTAAGCCAACTCCTCAAATAAAATCCCCAAATATTCCTTTTCTACAGTACCAAACTCATAGTATTCACTTTTTATCTCTCCTATATTTCTTCCGTTTGGAACTCCAATAAAAAATCTGATTCCCTCTGTCATATAGTCAGGGTAAACCACATCTTCATTATTTCCTGCCAGTCTTTTTATATATTCCCAGTCATTTTCTCTATATTGACATGAAAAACCGTTTACTCCACCTTGTTTTTCTGTTGCAATTATAAAAGCTCCTTTTTTATATTCTTTAACAATTAACTCCAATATTTCTTCATATGGTGTACTTGTTTTTTGAAATGTCCTAAAATGCTCTTTTTTCTCCATCTCTATACTTTGACTGACAATCTCCAAACTTAATTCGTGTACATCTCCGTTACTTTTTATATCACATCCTTTTATAATGCCGAAAAACATAAGTTTCATAGTGTTCTCATCTGTTTTAGCCGATACTTTTACAAGTTCTCCTACTCTTGCAAGACAATCCTGTCTACTTTCTTTTCTTATATTTCCTTTTATAAATACAGTTCCATGTTGATTTGGAATAATTGTACTTTCATAAGTATTTATATTGATAAAATCAAAACCTTCAACATACAACAGCTCAGCTCTCATATCA
>CAUQKD010000103.1:0-8438 GCA_963518365.1 uncultured Lachnoanaerobaculum sp.
ATATAAAGGCGGTATATGTACATGGCAAAGAAATATATAGTGAATTATAAATTGTGTGAGGTAGAGCAAAAACTCTACCTCTTTTTTATTTGTTATCAGATTATATATAATTTTGCACGTATTATTCTGATATTTTTAAAAATATAAATAATGTATCATTTGCCTTTAATAGGATTAGATAAGCAAATAATAATAATTATCACATAAAAAAGTTGTACATTTATTCAAATTGTGCTAAAATTTAAGTGTGAGCTTTATTGAAAATACATTGTTTTCTAAGGGGAGGTTTTCTTGAATGAGTGTACAATTATTGGATAAGACTAGAAAGATTAACAAGTTATTACACAATAATAATTCACAAAAAGTGGTATTTAATGATATATGTGATGTATTATCAGAAATACTCGAGGCAAACAGTCTTGTTATTAGTAAAAAGGGTAAGGTATTAGGAGTTGGAACACATAATGGTACATCTGAAATCACAGAATTGATTGCCGACAAAGTCGGAGGATTTATAGATGAAATGCTGAATGAAAGACTGCTCTCAATATTGTCCACCAAAGAAAATGTTAATCTTGCAACACTTGGATTTGACGAGGAAAATGTAAACAGATATCAGGCTATTATAAGTCCTATTGATATCGCAGGTTCAAGACTGGGTACCGTATTCATTTACAAAGAGGAAAAGGGCTTTGACATAGATGACATAATATTAAGCGAATATGGTACAACAGTGGTAGGACTTGAAATGATGAGAAGTGTAAATGAGGAGAATGCGGAGGAAAACAGAAAGATTTCTATTGTGAAATCCGCCATATCAACATTAAGCTTTTCAGAACTGGAAGCTATAATACATATCTTTGAAGAGCTTAACGGCAACGAGGGTGTACTTGTAGCAAGTAAGATAGCTGACAGAGTAGGGATCACCAGATCGGTGATAGTAAACGCACTAAGAAAATTTGAAAGTGCAGGAGTAATAGAAAGCAGGTCATCCGGCATGAAGGGTACTTACATCAAGGTAATAAATGATGTGGTATTTGCAGAGCTGGAAGAGGTAAAGAAGGATCAGGGTATCAAATAAAGTTAACATACTAATGACCGGCATTTGCCGGTCATTTTTTTATAAAAAGTACAGTAGATACAGATTGTATATTAGTGATATAGTAGAGTAGATATGTGTGAGGTGAATGTGTATGAAACATGATGAACTTGATTTCTTTGAATTTTTTGAAAGTGAGCCTTACTACCTTTTTGAAAAAGAGGCGGGTGTTTGCAGTTATTCATATGAAAAGGATAATTTTAGAATATATGTTTCTTTATCATGTTATGAAGACTATATGAGTATAGATATCTCATATAAAAGGGGTACAGTTTACAGCGGTGAGATAAGAAATATAGAAGAAATAAAGAAGTTTGATACGGATATACTCAAAGTGGTGACAGATAAAAACTGGATATTTCTGAAAAAGTGGCCAAATATCGGAATTGATTTTGATGAAAGGTTAGAATAGAAATTATATAATAAATTTAAAAAGGAGTATAAAATGCTTAAGATAGGTGAAAAGTACTGTTTTGAAGATGACTTAAGTGACAGACAGAGTTGCCTTATATTTGATAAAGAAAACGGCGCGTGGTCTGTAGATATAGGGTTTAAAGATGGAGACTTTCGTGGTGAATTAACAGCTCCGTCTATTTGTATAAACAGTATAGATTCAAACAAAAGCAATGTAAAAGACCTTGTAGGAGAAAGTTTTAGTGTAAATACATTGGAAGAATGTGATGAAAGAGAAGATACTTTTTATATTTATGAGTCGGAACCTATGGTCTCATATAGGCTTGAAATTATAGAGATAAAAGATGATAATGCTCATATAAGATGCACCGGAATATTGATTGTTGACGGTTATTCCGACCCTATTGAAAAAGAGTATTTTGAAATTGACAGTCTGATACCGATAATAGAATCAGTAGATGATTGGAAAAAGTTCGGACTATAAAATACGAGCCTGAATTTTTCATGATAGGACAGGACGGAGATTTGGTTTTCTTTATAAAAAAGGACTCTGACGATACCATATATAAAAATGATTTGGGTGCACTAGGATCATTTGAAATGGAAGAGGTATCTTCTGACATATATGAATTTATAGAGTATGTAAAAGAACATTATGAAATGCTTTGATTATATAGGATGAAACATGAATGAATTTTTAAAAGAATATATCAGCTTAAAAGAAAAATTTGAAAAACAGCATGAAAATGAGGCAAGTGTATCGGCACTGTATGAATTTGCAGACAGACTGAAAGAAAGAACCGAAAAAGAAGCCATTGAAGTACTGGTTGATGTCTATCAACTGCTTTATAAGATGGAAAGTGCATATAAACTGTATGAAAGTATATATGATAAAACAGACAGAAAACAGATTAAAAAGTTTTTGGGGTTAAAAGACTTAAATGAGAGCCATGGTGACAGATTTGCAACACCAAGGCCGCTAAATAAAAAGGAAAGGCTACAAAGGCAAGAACGTAAAAAATTATTGCCGAAATTCAGATATCATCCCGATCCTTTGGAGACAGGTTCGTTTATAGAAGGTGAAGCGAAGATATGTCCTTGTTGCGGTAAAGAAAGCAGTGTTTACTATGTAAAAAGTCCATATTCTGTAGATGATGTAGATTATCTTTGCCCTGTATGTATTTCAACCGGTGAAGCCGCAAAAAAGTTTGATGCCGAATTTGTTCAGGATACCGAATGGGATTTTGAAGAGGATAAAGAAAAGAATGAGGAACTTTTTTACAGAACACCGGGGTATTTAAGCTGGCAGGGTGAATATTGGCTTTCCTGTTGTAATGATTACTGTGCATATCTGGGCAGCGTAGGAACAAATGAATTAAAAGAAATGGAAATTGCAGAAGAAGTCTTTGAAGAGTACAATAAACGTGATGAATTTGCTGATGTAGAAAAATATCTGGTAAAGGACGGATCTATTTGCGGATACTTATTCAGATGTTTACACTGTAAAAAATATCATCTTTATGTAGATGCGGACTAAACAAAATTAATACCATGTAAGGGACTATAAAAATGAAAAACTTTGAGATTTTTGAAAATGCCTGTAAATACTTTTCGGATAATATCGTCAAATTTAAGGATATATTGACAGAAAAGGTAGATGCACTGAAGGATAAGAACTGGGTATTTGATAAGGGCAGTACAAAAGTATTTAAGACTGATGAAACCGGAAGAAAGAAAAGGTGCAAGGTCAGCATAGGATATTGTCTAAAGGTGGAAATTACAAAAGCGGATGCACTAATTGTATGGGATGAATTTAATAGGTTTTTTAAGGAAACATATGTTGCAGATATTGAAAGAATTTCAAATAATGAAGAACTGGGAAGATATGAGTTTATTGCAAAAAATACTTTAGGTGATGAAGTCAGATGCAGCATCTATCTTGCAAATGAATGGAACATAGCTCAGATTTGTATTTTAGGATATGTTTCCGGAAGATATAAAAAAGCGGATTATAAATAGGAGTATGGAATGAAATATATGGATTGCGGTAATATGAGAACCGGACTTGAGGCGTTATATTTTCTTGACAATGCCTTGACTGACCCGTCTGAGGATTATCTTCGAATAATTAATAAAGAAGAAAATGAAACTTATCTAAAGTATATTGTTGATAACGGCTCAGGCGATACTCTATATGTTATTTTTATGGAAGATGTTGTTTTAATAAAGGGATTTGCGCATGAAAGCAGTTTGAGTCAGTTTGCTAAGGAAAAGTTTGACAGAGGTGTTATACAAAAGATATATGACGGTGTTGATGAAAAATATATTTCGCTCTTTGATGACAGGGAAATAGATGAAACAACATTTTTCATTTGGTATGACGGAAAAATCCATCAAAATAAAATGTCTGATGATGACGGAAGCAAATGGATGCTTGGATATATATGTGAAACATATGATGATTTCAAGGAATTTGTAACAGACTACTATGAAATAGATTTTGATGAAAATTTGCTTGAAAAGTTATATAATAATGGTGAGTTGAGTGAAAAGAAGCTATCAGAGCTTATAGGGGGTTGATCTTAATGGAACTCATAGATTATATGAGAAAAAGAAACCAAATGACTGAGAACGAATGGGAAAACTCTTTTGATAAAAAAGAGCAGGAAATTCTTGTACTTAGGCATGAAGGTGATGTCACAAGCAAGAGAAACGGATTTTGGGAAGTAGCAATATGCTGTTTGGCCTATATAGATTGTGAAACCGGAGAGCTACATAAAGAAGAGTGTAGATTTGTGTTTGCTGCAAGTGAAAAAGAGTATGAAAATCATTTGATACCGGAATTTGATGAAGAAACTGTTTATCATTTAAAGGTACGTAAGAAATTACCTGAGGAATTGCCGGAGATTATGATAAGAAGTCTTGATTTTCTTCTTGTAGATGTAATAGAAAAAAATGCACAAAGTCCGGAACTTGAAGAAATTCTTGCAGAGTACAAAAAGCCTATAATCATAGAGGATGATGTATTGGGTGAGCTTATGTATGATAGAACTATAAAAAGCTTTGAAGGGCATATTACTTGGCTTGATAAAAAAATTGATATTTCCTTGGATGTTGATAAAGACAACAAATCGGAAATCACAAAGGCGAGAAAAGCTATGAAGGAATTGTATTTAAGTGCTGAAAAATGGGATGCTGAAATGAGAACATTTGCGGCTAAAAAGCTTATAGGCCTTGCAAGAGATTGGTGTGAATCCGAGGAAGAAGCCTTAAAAATCACGGAAGAGAGCTTTGCCGATAGAATCGGTATTGAATCAATTTCTATGACATCAGGCGGTTCATTCACAGCATATTTTAGTGATGATGATATTTTCGCAGGGCATTGTATTAAAGTTAGTGGAAGCCTGAAAAAAGGTATTACATCTGCAAGTATGGGCGGTTGAGAGGAATTATATGATAAGAGAAATAAATATATCCGATGCAAATGAAATACAAAAAATATGCAAAACATCTCTGGGGTATGATGTTGATATAAGTACGGTAAGTAATCAGATAAAGAAATTGTCATGCGATAATAAAAATCATATCCTGGCAGTATATGAAGATGAGAATACAAAGAAGGTTATCGGATTTGTTCATGCACAGGTATATGAAAGTGTGTATAGTGATACCGGACTTAATATATTGGGTTTAGCTGTGGATCCTGATTTCCATGGCAATGGGGTCGGTAAAAAATTAATGGGTTATATTGAAAAATATGCTATGGATAACGGTATTTTATTTATCAGACTCAATTCAGCCAATCATCGTGTAGAAGCACATAAATTCTATGAGAATATAGGATACAAATGTGATAAGCTGCAAAAAAGATTTATAAAATATTTTAATATTTAAGGAGAAAATAAAAATGGGACTTAGAGCAAACTATCAATATTTAGGTGATAAAGAGTTGGAAGCACTTGAAAGATTTGACAATGAGGAAGATATCTTTGAAACGGTGGAAGATTGGAATGAGGAGGCTGAGATACTTCTTGATATAGATAAGAACTGGGATCTGCTTCACTATATGCTGACGGGGGTAAGTGCATCAGATCCTATATGGGAAGATCCTCTCAGTGAAGCTGTGGTGGGTGTAACTTCGATAGAAAAAATAGAAGATTTTATAGCCTATACAAAAAAGGACAGAGTTAAGGATATATTAAAAGCGCTTGAAGATTTTGATATGGAAAGTGCTTTGGAAAGCTTTGCTTTGGAAGAAGGTAAAGAGGCGGAGTTATATCCGGATATCTGGGACTATGACGATGAAGAAGATGAAATAAAAGAAGATCTTCTTGACTGTTTTGAAAGAATGAAAGACTTTTATAAGGAAGTTTTGGAGGCGGACGGAAATGTCCTGGTTACAATCTATTAAGGATTTGAAATATTTATTATTACTGCTTGTACCTGTGGGAATATATCTTATGGTTATCGGAATTAAAAAGGTAAGCGGATTTGCCAAGGCTAAGATGATATATGAAATGCCTGTAAGCTTAATAGACGGAAGCTTTAGACTTGAGGATGGCGGTAAATATGATATATGGCTTTGTGGAAAAAAGTATTCAGTATCTCCTATGTATAATTTAGATATTAAACTGAAAAATAACGCTACAGGAAAGTTTGTAATATTATATCCGGATTTTTTTAGAACTACAGCAAGCAGTTTTAAGGATGTAAGAGTCAAATTGTATACATTTAGTGTGGAGAGCGGAAGTTATAATATCTCATTAACGGACAGAGCGGAAGAAAGAGATAATATTATAAATAACAGAGGTATTGATTACCGTAAGTTCTCCATACAGATTCGTGAAAATGTTCAAGGTATAACTATATTCTTGGGTGTTTTGGGTATTATACTGGGATTTATGGCTATTGATGTAGGATTGATATTCCCTCTTTTATATAAATTTTAAGGAGAAGATTATGCAAATAAAAGTATATATGGGCAGGAGCAGTATGTGCATGGGAGATGATGTAAACGCACCTAATCCCGATACATTTATTTTGCCTGATACATTGGCAGAGTTTGTAAATATTGTGTATGATAAGTTGCCTTTTGGAAGGTGGGATTGCTATTTGGGAAAGTATATAAAGACCGATTCACCTGATTCAGGGCTTGAGGACGGAATATTGGTTTGGAAAATAAAATCCGGAGAGAGAGCACCGATAGTTGCAAGGTGTTATGATGAAAATGGAAAGGTTATAATAAAGCATGATGATAACTGGCATGAAGAGATTGTAAACTACCCATATTTATATTTTTATAAGAGGGACTAGTATGGAGGCAGGTAAGGCTTATATTGTCAGAAAGAATATTTTTAAACTTAGTGTCGGTCAGATATTGACTCTAAAAAGATGCGGTTATCAGGCTTACTACGGTGAGCATAATTATGTTTTTACGGATACAGAGAATAAAAGTATATGTATTGTCTTAAGAGATGATGTAGATGAGGATATGAAGATATATCATCATTTGGATGAATATTTTGAAAATGTAGACAGTGTATAGTTTATGATTTGGAGGAAAAATGTCAACTTGGAGCGGTATTAGAAAAAGAATGGAAAGCGAATATCTGGCGGAAAGTTTAAAGGGTGATATCAGCTACTTTGCAACATCCTATAGCAGGTCTCCAGATCATGAAGGTAGGGCAGCTATAAGATATAAAGGTAAAGAGATTATAAAGGGTTGTTATTATTATAATTGGACAAAAGCGGCGTCTTTTCCAAAAGATGAAAAGTATGAAAGACGTATGAGAGAAGAATGTGCCTATATTGACGATACCGCCATAAAGCTTGGAGTTTTCGATCAGAGGTGCTTTTATAGGGCATTTGATGAGTTTGATAACCAAAGTATTGAAAAGAGTCTATGCAGTGAAAATATGCTTGTAAGGATATTTGCTGTTTTGGACAGAAGAGTCGGTAAAAGAAAACTTATATCCATGAAAGAAACTATAGAAAATAAACCCGATACATTTAAAGAGTTTTTTGCCATTCGAATGAATGCAGAGGGTATAGTATAGGCTTTGAAAGGAAATATATGGATTTTATAATAGCCGAAGAAGGTGTACCTGTAAGTGTAGGTGCATATGGAGCAGAAATCGCATATTATGGAAGTGAGATTGTATTAAACTATGAAACGGAGCCGCCGATGGGAGATTTTATTTTTTCAGCTAAGCTTCCACTGTTAGATAGAGAACTACCGTTTTGGATGTATGGAAGAAATCTTGTATTCTTAGACGCATATTATGTGATTGTAGAGAGTGTTAAAAAGAAAACCTGGGATCCTATAACGACTGTAATCATAGATATTCACAGAGGAAAATATGCAAGTCTTAATCATTGGTATAGTGATATATCAGTGGAAGATGAAGTTGTGCTTAAAAACAGGTATGAAAAGAGTATACTGATATTAAAGAGCGTAGACGGATTGGAATGGATACAATTATAGTTATAAGGGGCGGTTTTGCCCCTTATTTTAGAAATCTCTGGTAATATTTTTCAGCCATTTATAGCTCTTATAATGTTTGTATACAAATGGAATCTTTACAAACTCATCGGTACATATAAGGAAATATACCCACATCGGCGGAAGCTTAAGAACAAAAGCCGATATAAAGCCAAGCGGAACGGCATATCCCCACATATCAATCACATCGCAGATAAATCCCCATTTTGAATCGCCTCCTGAGCGGAAAATTCCGCATATAAAGGCAGTGTTTAGAGCCTGTCCCCAAATGTAGTACATACTTATATAAAGCATTATACTCAGGTAATCTCTTGCAGTAGGAGTCAGTGTTGCCATATTGAAAAATACAGGTCTTAAAACAAATATAACAATACTTCCAAGTAAAGCCGACAGTGCGGTTATTTTTAAGAAATGAGAAGAATC
>CAUQKD010000104.1:0-8414 GCA_963518365.1 uncultured Lachnoanaerobaculum sp.
CAGTTTATTGTGGTGGATGATTTAAAAAGAGGGAAACTTTCTGAAAATGTTGCGTTCGGATTTATGGAGACACTTGAAAACGGAAAACACGTGATAAGATTTTGTACAAGTTGGGCGACAGCCGATGAAGATGTAGATAAGTTGATAGAAATATTATAAGTGTGAATGTATTTGTTAAGGAGGTATATGGAAGAGAAGAAAATATTTGTCACGAAGGCTACATTGCCTCCTAAGGAGGAGTTCATTCAATATGTAGATAAAATATGGGACAGTGCATGGCTTACAAATATGGGTGATGTCCACAACCGGCTTGAAAAGAGACTTAGCGAGTTTATGGACGGAGTGGAGGTTGTGCTTACAGTGAACGGACATCTGGCGCTTGAGCTTGCATTGCAGTCTCTTAAGATAGACGGTGAAGTCATTACAACGCCTTTTACCTTTGCTTCCACTACACACGCCATAGTAAGGAGCGGGTTGAAGCCGGTATTTTGTGATATAAAAGAAGACGATTTCACAATGGACCCTGAGAAGATTGAAAAGCTGATAACCAAAGATACAAAGGCAATACTTCCTGTACATGTATACGGAAATATATGTGATGTGGAGGCTATAGAAAAGATAGCAAAAAAGCATAATCTGTATGTATTATATGATGCCGCACATACCTTCGGAGAAAGATACAAGGGTAAAAGTGTTGCGGACTTTGGAGATATGAGTGTATTCAGTTTTCATGCCACCAAGGTTTTCAACACTATAGAGGGCGGTGCCGTTACACTAAGAGACAAAAAAAGAAGAGAGGCTCTTGATTTTTTAAAGAACTTCGGAATTGCGGACAAGGAAAATGTTCCTTATGTGGGCAGCAATGCAAAGATGAACGAGTTCGCTGCGGCTATGGGACTTTGCAATATGAACCATCTGAGTGAGTACATAGCAAAAAGAAAGAAAATATGTGAGAGATATATAGAAAGACTCTCAGATATTAAGACCGTCAGACTCAATAAATATGGCAGCGATACGGAGTATAACTACGCTTATTTTCCGATAGTTGTGGAAGAAAGAAATAAGCTTTACGATGCACTTGCAAAGGAGAATATCTTTTCAAGGAAGTATTTTTATCCTTGTACCAATGCATATGAGTGCTACAGCGGCAGATTTGATGAGAAGCTTACACCTGTTGCACTTGATATTTCAAAGAAAGTCTTGACCTTGCCTATATATCCTGATTTGGACCTTGACAGTGTTGACAGAATATGTGACATAATTCGGAGAAGTTTATGAAAGCTGATAATTTGAGAATTTTAAGTGAAAACGGTTTTTTGGTTCCCAAATTTCAAGTGGTAGGGCCGAATGAAGATATAGATTTTTCATACTTTGAATCGGAGCTTTTTGCCGTTCGCTCAAATGATGCACATGAGGACGGCAGAAAGTTTTCATATGCGGGGCAATTCCTGACAGTATTAAATGTGCCGAAGGAGAATGTGAAAAAGGCTGTTTTGGCGGTAGCGGACAGCTACAAAATAAGATACTATGAAAAGAGCCTCGGGATAAAGAGTGAGAATAACAGCGCTTCTGTAATAATACAGGAGATGGTAAAGGCAAGTTATTCGGGGGTTATATTTACATCCAATCCTAAAGGTATTCTAAATGATATGGTAATAGTGGTCGGCAAGGGACTTGGTGAAAATGTGGTCGGCGATAAAGAGGAGACTGTTACCTATCATTGCTACAGAGAAGGAGCAAGCTATAAAGAAGGAAATGATATTTTATTTCCGGAGCATTTTGTAAAAGAACTTGAAAAGCTTGGAAAGAGAATAGAAAAATTTTTCAATAAACCTATGGATATAGAATTTGCCATAGAGGATGAAAAGATATATATTTTGCAGGCAAGACAGATTACAAGTCTTGATTTTGACTTGCCTGTTCGTATACTTGACAACAGCAATATCGCAGAAAGCTATCCCGGAGTTTGCAAAAAGCTTACAAGAAGTTTTGCAAAAGAGGTGTATACAAAGATTTTTACAAGACTGGGAAGAAGGGCGCTTGGAAAGTCTGTAAAATATTATGAAGATTTGTTTCCACATATGGTATGTGATTTCGGCGGAAGGATGTACTATGAAATCAGCAGCTGGTACGATATACTGAGATTGTTGCCCTTATCATCTGAGATAATTCCTGTATGGCAGAAAATGCTGGGTGTGGAGAGTGAAAAAATTACATTTTCAAAAGAAAAGCCGAATATATATATAAAGTCAAGACTTCTTTTTTCGTTTTTGTATCTAATGGTAGTCTCACAGAGAAAGATGAGAGACCTTTCTACTTTTTTCAAAAAGGAATTCCGGTATTTTGATAAGAAAATTGAAAAAGAGGACGACCCGAAGAAGTTGTATCTTCTCTTTAAAGAGATGGAAGAAATATTCTTTAAGGAGTGGGATTTGACACTTATAAATGATATGGTGTCCTTTTTGAGTACTTACTTTGCAGGAGATAAAGTAAAGAAATCTCTATCGCTTGAGAGCAAAAAGCCTGCAGAGGCGCTGAATGATTTGATTTATACATATAAAAGATTCGGAAAAGAGTCATCTAAGTACATTGAGAAGAAAAAAAGATATATAAAATATTACGGCGACAGAACTGTAGGTGAGTTAAAACTTGAGACAAGAACATTTTCCACAAATCCGGAGAGCCTTGATAAGCTTGTAGAAGAAAGGGAAAAACTTCCTTTAAAGATAAAAAAGGGAAAGTATATATACAAAAGAAAATCTCTTGCAAGGCTTTCAACCAATAATCGTGAGATTTCAAGGTTGAACAGAAGCAGGCTTTTTGGGCTTATGAGAAAGTTAATTGATAAGATAGCATTAAAGACTGTAGGGGACGATATTTATCATCTCTCACTTGAACAGATAAGAGATATGATTTTTCTCGGTAAAGACTTCAGCGATGAAATAAATGAAGAAAAGAATATGCTTCTTATATATGAGAATATTCCTACGATAAGGAGAGTGGAGCTTTTAGGAAGTCCCGATATAGACTTTTGTAATGTACAGGCAATAGGAGAAGACGGTGATGAAAGGAAAGACTTTCTTATCGGCGGAGGAGTATCAAGCGGCAGAGTAAGCGGTGAGATTATAAAAATTACAGATATGAGAAAGGTCTTGCTAAAAGATGTAAAGGATAAGATAATAGCCACATATTCTACCGACCCGGGGTGGTTTCTTTTGCTGGATGTGGCAAAGGGAATCTTGGCGGAGAGAGGTTCACTGCTTTCACATACAGCAATAGTGGCAAGGGAGTTAAAAAAGCCTGCCGTAGTGGGTATAAAGGGTTTGATGAATCAGGTACAAAGCGGTGATATTGTAGATATAGACGGCAACAGAGGGTATTGTAAAATAATAAAGAGGTCATAATGAGTGAGTATAGTATCAATATAGTAAAGAAAAATGTGGATAAGGAGCTGTTTTTAAGGCTGCCTTCAAAGCTTTACGATGAAAAACATATTGTACAGAATAAAACCTTTGAAAAAGAGGTTTTGGAAAACACGAGTATACTTTGCAAATGTGTAAAAAATTTTGCACTTATAGTAAAGAATAAAAATGATGAGCCTGTGGGACGCTGCGTAGTTTCATTATATGAGGATGATACCGCATATATCGGATTTTTTGAATGTATAAAGGATATTGAGGTATCAAAGCTTTTATTGTCTGAATGTGAAAGAATTGCAAAGGAGGCCGGTAAAAAAAGACTTTTAGGTCCGATTGATATATCTTTTTGGATCAGGTACAGATTTGCGCTTACAGATGAATTATCATATGCAGGAGAACCTGCAAACAAAGCTTATTACAGCGAGTTTTGGGAAGAGAGCGGCTTTAAGTTGTCAAAAGAATATTATTCATATTTTTTTGACACTCCGGATGACAGTTTCGACAGTGAAAAGGCGAAAAACAGACTTGAATACTTTAAAGATAAAGGCTATGTATTTATTCACCCTGATCTTCAGAACTTGGAGAAATATTTAAGGGAGATATATCCGGTTTTGACAGAAGGGTATAAAAACTTTGCAGGCTTTAAAATGATAAGTGAAGAGGATTTTATAAAGCTTTATTCGCCGTTAAGTATGATACTTGACCCCGATATGGTATTTTTGGCATATAAGGAAAATGAACTTAAGGGCTTTTTGATTTGTCTTCCGGACTACAGAAATTTACTCTATAAGCCAAAGACACCTGCCGTTTTACTTAATATTATGAATATTAAGGCAAATGCAAAAAGATATGTGCTTTTGTATATGGGGGTAGATGATGGATGCCTTGGACTCGGATCGGCGCTCTCACAGCTTGTGGTGGATATGTTAAAGGCAAAAGATGCTTGCGCGGTGTCTGCACTGATAGATAGCGGCAAGGCAACAGGAGGATATTTTAAAGAAAATATAAAAGAAAAAATAAAGTATGTTTTATTGGAGAAGACAATTGGAGACTGACATGAAGAATAAGACATTTTTAAAGAGCATCTACTGCGCGATAAAGGGACTGATATTTGCAATAAGGACTGAAAAAAATTATAAATACTACCTTGTTATTGATGTTTTGTTCTTTATATTGGACTTGTTTGTACTAAAAGCGGATAAGAGTATATGGCTCGGGTATATAATCACTTCGGCAGGTGTGTATGCATTTGAATGTATAAATACGTCAATAGAACATATAGCAGATTTTATTTCAAAAGAGATACACCCTGAAATAAAGGTGATAAAGGATATGGCGGCGGCAGGTGTACTTTGCTTCGGTATCGCCTTTTTTCTGGTACAGATAGCGGCAGGTATTGAATGTGGCGGAGTGAGACTATGATTGCGTCACTCTATATCAGTATGATGCCTGTGATATTTGGCGGCATCTTCAATATGCTCTTTGTAAAGATAAAAAAGTTTTCGTTTCTAAGGATTCCTATAGATTGCAGAATGAGTCTTGGCGGTAAACGAATATTCGGAGACAGTAAGACCTTGCTGGGATTTGTAGGTATGATACTTGGAACTTCAATATTTTCTATAATGTGGGGATTTGTTTTAAAGATTTCAGGCTTGGAAAGCTGTAATCTGATCTACAAATATCATTACAATACACTTATCTTTAATATGCTTACAGGTATGTTATTCGGTTTTGCATATATGATATTTGAATTGCCCAACAGCTTTATAAAGAGAAGATTTGATATTGATGCAAGCCATAGAGGGAGATTCCCGGTTAATATATTTGTATTCATATATGACCAAACAGATTCAATGCTTGGTGTGATATCTGTACTTGCAGTACTTGGCAGGCTTACTTTGCCTGAATATATTTTTGGCATTTTTCTCGGAGGTATTACACATATAGTTGTCAATCTGGTCTTGATAGTGTTTGGAGTAAGAAGGTATTTATAAGATGAAGAAGCTGTTTTTAGGGGTATATCACCCAAGTGTTATACTGACATATATCGGAGCGGTGATATCCGTATTCGGAATATTTTGTGTCAATGATTTGTATCTTGCCACCATATTGTTGATGGTTGCAGGGCTTTGTGACGCCTTTGACGGGATGTTTGCAAGAATGTATAAGAGGACGAAGCTGCAGGAAGATTTCGGTGTGCAGATAGATTCACTGGCAGACCTTATATCATTTGGAGTATTTCCGGCAAAAATATACAGAGTGTTTTTTTCCGATTGTATTTATGTTTCCACCGTTTTATTAAGTTTTTATATTTTGGCCGTAATAATAAGATTGGCATATTTTAATTGTACTTCAGATGAAGATAAAACTAATTTTACAGGACTGGCGGTCACATACTCGGCATTTTTTATATCACTCTATGTGGTACTTTGTAAGTATATAAAAGTACTGTCGATAATACCTATAGAGTATCTGTATGTGCTGCTTATACTCGGATTTTTGTGGAATAAGAAGATAAAAAAACCGAATATTTATGTAAGAATAGGATTTTTGGTACTTGCAATTGTATTTATAGTATTACTTTTATAGGTGATTATGAAGATAAAAGACAGGAAAACGGGAAAGATAATAAAAGAAGAGGAGGACTCTGCAAGTGTAATCAAGTTTTTGTATCACAGCTTATCAGGCAGAATAGTACTGAAATTTATATTTTCAAGAATTTATTTTTCAAAGCTGCTTTCAATATACTATAAGAGTAGTCTGTCAAAGAAAAAGATAAAAGACTTTGTAAAAAAATATGATATGGATAAAAGCCTCTTAAATAAGGATTTTAAAAGCTTTGACGATTTCTTCAAAAGAAAAGAAGATGTGGTTGCAGACAGAGAGGGCTTTGTGGCAACTGCAAGCGGAAAGCTAAGAGTATTTAAGATAGGCGAGGATAAGGGGCTTTACCTTGGGGATAAAAAACTCAGGATAATGATAAAGGGAAATGTTTATAACATTGACAAATTGTTGAAAGAGCCTCTGCCGGAGTGGGCAAAAGGTGGACATCTTTTACTTTACAGGCTCAGTCTTTGTGATTATCACAGGTATATTTATCCTGTAAACGGTGTCTTTGTAAGAAGAAAAAGTATCTCAGGCAGGCTTGAAAGTGTACGAAGAGATGCGGCATATTGGAGAGCATTTGCAGAAAATAAAAGAGAAGTTGAGTACTGGCATACAGTATTCGGTGATATGATACATATGGAGATAGGGGCGATGCTTGTCGGACATATCCACAACAATAGGAAAAGAAGTTTCAAAAGGGGTGATGAAAAGGGATACTTTTCATATGGAGGTTCAAGCATTGTTGAGATTGTAGGTAAGGGTATAGAGATAGACGATGATATTTTAAAAAACAGTGAAAGAGGTTTTGAAACAAAAATAAAAATAGGGGAGAGAATAGGCTATGGAAGTAATAAAGCGACTTAGGATTTATTTTAAAGAGATGTATCCGATAATACCGAGGCTGTGTCTGGGATATATTGTATTTCTTGAAATATACTTTATGGTGCTTTTAAACCACGGAGTAAGCGGAAGGCGGCTGCTTGAGTTTGGTAGGATAGAAGGGCAGTCAGACTTTATATCATATTTTAAGCAACATGATGTTTGTGGTATTCTTATCGGTGGTTTTACGGTTTTCAGCTTTTTACTCTGGTTACGTATTGCGGATGATTTTAAGGACTATGAACTGGATTGCAGACTGTTTGCCACCAGACCGCTGCCGTCTGGAAGAGTGCATAAAAAAGACTTGAGGATTTTTGCCGCTATATTGATAGGTGTAACGCTACTTATAAATATTTTGTTTATGAGAAACTTTATCTTCTGTCTGATACTCTATACCTACGGAAGTCTTATGGCGGTTCGGTTTTTCCAAAAGCATAAGATAGCCAAGTCATTGCCTCTTGCCTTGGTAACCCATAATCCTGTACAGATAATACTGAATATCTATGTTATTTCATATGTTATAATGAAGTATAAGCTGCCTGTGTTTGATATTACAAACCTGATGGCTGTAATGACTTTGTACTTCCCGGCACTTATCTGGGAGATATCAAGAAAAATCAGGGCGCCGAAGGAAGAAACTGAGTATGTGACCTACTCCAAGCTTTTCGGTTACAAGAAATGTATCGATTTTGTCTTTCTTTTGACTTGGCTTGATATATTTACAAATATTGTACTGGTTTGGAATCTGAATAAGATTTCGGTAGCGGCATTACTTATCAATACACTGTGGTGTTCAGTGAAGTTTATTGAGTACAAGAAAGACCCTACAAAGTATAGGATTGTAGACAAAGTGGAGAGGTATACATATATACAGGAATGTATGATGATTGCAACTATTGTAATCTATTTGATATTTGGAAAAATTTAGAAAGAGGTAATTATGAAGTACGATTTTTTGATTGTAGGAGCAGGACTTTTCGGAGCGGTATTTGCATATGAGGCAAAAAAAAGAGGCAATAGTGTATTGGTAATTGATAAAAGAGACCATATTGCAGGAAATATATACACTGAAAATGTTGACGGAATAAATGTTCATAAATACGGAGCGCATATTTTCCACACCTCAAATAAAGCGGTATGGGATTATATAAACAATTTTGCGGAGTTTAATAATTATATCAACTCACCTGTAGCAATATATAAGGATGAGCTTTATAACCTGCCTTTCAATATGAATACCTTCAGTAAGCTTTGGAATATAAAGACTCCGAAGGAAGCAAAGGAAAAGATTGAGGAGCAAAGAAGGGCTTCAGGTATAGATAATCCTAAAAACTTGGAAGAGCAGGCTATATCTTTGGTTGGAAAAGATGTATATGAAAAGCTTATAAAGGGATATACGGAAAAGCAGTGGGGAAGAGATGCAAAGGAGCTTCCGGCATTTATTATAAAAAGATTGCCGCTTAGATTTACCTTTGATAATAATTATTTTAATGACAGATATCAGGGAAT
>CAUQKD010000105.1:0-8384 GCA_963518365.1 uncultured Lachnoanaerobaculum sp.
GACCCTGAGAAGCTTGCAGCTATTGCACTTTCATCAGCAGAAAGCTTTAAGTTTTTGGTAGGAAAAGAACCGAAGGTTGCAATGCTCAGCCATTCATCAAAAGGAAGTGCAAAGCATGACGATGTAACAAAGGTTGTAGAGGCTACAAAGATTGCAAAAGAACTTGCACCTGATCTTTGCCTTGACGGAGAACTTCAGCTTGATGCGGCTATCGTTCCTGAGGTCGGAGAAGCCAAGGCGCCGGGTTCACCTGTAGCGGGACATGCAAATGTACTTGTATTCCCTGATCTTGATGCCGCAAATATCGGTTATAAGCTTGTTCAAAGACTTGCAAAGGCAAATGCTTACGGACCTATGTGTCAGGGTATCGCAAAGCCTGTAAACGACCTTTCAAGAGGATGTTCTGCTGAGGACATTATCGGTGTAGTTGCAATCACGGCAATTCAGGCTGCAGGAGAAGATAAATAAATTAAACACGAGGAATGGAGTTTCTTATGAAAAATATTTTGGTTATAAACTGTGGTAGCTCATCACTTAAATATCAGCTTATAAACATGGAAAATGAAGAGCCTTTGGCAAAGGGATTGTTTGAGAGAATAGCAATACCGGGATCAAAGCTTACACATGAGCCTGTAGGCAGAGACAAGTATGTCGTAGAGAAGGATGTAAAAGATCATACCGAGGCTATTGCGCTTGTATTTGAGGCACTTACAGACAAAGAGCACGGTGTAATAAAGGATGCAAGTGAAATCGCCGCTGTAGGACACAGAGTGGTACAGGGTGGCGTTAAGTATCCTGATTCCGTAGTTATTGACGATGAGGTAAAGGCTGAGATAAAGAAGTACTGTGATCTTGCACCGCTTCACAACCCTGCAAACCTTATGGGTATTGAAGCTGTAGAAAAGGCAATGCCGGGAATTACAAATGTAGCCGCTTTTGATACATCATTCGGTATGGGAATGCCGGAGAAAGCATACAAGTATGCTATTCCAAGTGAGTACTATGACAAATATCATATCAGAAGATACGGTTTCCACGGTACAAGCCATATGTATGTATCACATGAGGCTATTGAGTTTGCAAACCTTGATAAAGACAATGCAAAGGTAGTAGTATGTCACCTCGGAAACGGTGCGTCAGTATCAGCATCTATAGGCGGCAAATGTATAGATTCATCAATGGGTCTTACTCCGCTTGAGGGTCTTATCATGGGTACAAGATCGGGAGATATCGACCCTGCTATAGTACAGTATATCTGCGATAAAGAGAACAGAAGTGTTGATGAGGTATTAAATATCCTCAACAAAAAGTCAGGTGTACTCGGAATGAGCGGCGGTATATCATCAGACTTCAGAGATATTGAGAATGCCGCAGCGGACGGAAATAAGCTTGCCGAAGTTGCACTTGAGGCGTTCAGATACAGAATTATCAAGTATGTAGGTGCATATATAGCTGCAATGGGCGGAGTGGATGCTATCTGCTTTACAGCCGGTGTAGGTGAGAACGATAAAGAAACAAGAAGAATTGTAGGAAACGCTTTCGGATATCTCGGTGCAAAGATTGATGATAATGCAAACAATGTTCGCGGCAAGAGAACTATGATTTCAACCCCTGACTCTAAGGTTAAGCTTATTCTTATGCCTACAAATGAGGAATTGGCTATAGCAAGAGATGCTTACAGATTGGCTAAAAAATAATATTGACAAGTGAAACCTTTACCATTATAATAAAACAAGTTTTGTGACTCGAGATAAGGAGGTTAAAGAATGTCAATTTGTCCAAAGAATAAAACATCTCGCGGTAGAAGAGATAAGAGAAGAGCTAACTGGAAGATGTCAGCTACAAGTCTTGTAAAATGTCCTAAGTGTGGAGAGTTAATGCTTCCTCATAGAGTTTGTAAGGCATGTGGTTCATATAACAAGCGTGAAATAGTAACAGTAGACTAATAGTTAGTATCTATAAGTTTGACTGATCGTAATAACAGGGTTGCCACTTCGTGGTGACCCTGTTGTTCTATTATATATAAAGTTAACAGCTTATGTTTTACAATCCTAAACGCAGCTATGCTTAAAAGCTTCGCAGGATTTTACGCAGCCTATGGAACTCGTTTGTTCGCTTGAAAAGCAGCGAACTGCACTCAGACAGGTCCTCGGCTGCTGAATCCTGTCTCGCTTTTTGCGCACAGCTAAACGCTACAAGGATTGTGAAACGGTAAGCTGCAACCATAATAATATAAGGTAGGAGTAATTATATGAAGTGGGAGAAGTATACTCTTATTACAAAGACCGATGTGGTGGATATTATAAGTGCATCGCTTGGAGATATAGGCGTGGAAGGTATTGAGATAGAAGACAATGTGCCTCTTACAGCCGAAGAGACAAAGGGAATGTTTATAGATATTTTGCCTGAACTTCCAAAGGATGAAGGTGTAGCAAAAGTAAGCTTTTATCTGGATTCCGAGGCGGACAATACAAAGCTTTTGGAGGATATCCATAATACATTGGAAGAACTTAAAGCGTTTTGCGATATAGGAGACGGTGTTCTTACAAAGTCCGAGACTGAAGATAAAGACTGGATAAACAACTGGAAGCAGTATTTTAAGCCTTTTTATGTAGGTGATATACTTATAAAACCTACTTGGGAAGAGATACCTGAAGATGCAAAGTATAAGACACTTATACAGATAGATCCGGGTACGGCATTCGGTACAGGTTCACATGAGACTACCAAGCTGTGTATACTGGCACTTGAGAAATATCTGAAGACAAAGCCTGAAGCCAAAGTGCTTGATATAGGTACCGGAAGCGGAATACTTGGAATCGCGGCATTAAAGCTTGGAGCGGAATGCGTATTCGGAACGGACCTTGACGATATGGCGATAGATGCGGTTATGGAAAATATGATAAGCAATGAAATAGGTATGACCGAGTTTGTAGCCGTATGCGGAGATATCCTGACAGATGAGAATGTAATGGATATGGCAGGCTATGAAAAGTTTGATATAGTTACAGCCAATATTTTGGCTCCTGTTATCATAGAGCTTATAAAGACTGTGGCAAAGCATATGAGAAAAGGCGGAATATTCATAACATCGGGAATAATAGATACAAAGGAAGCCGATGTGGTGCTTGCTTTTAAAAAGAGTGAGGATTTTGAAATCATCGAGATAAACCACCTTGGAGAGTGGGTAAGCATCGTGGCAAAAAAGAGGTAACAGATGTATCATTTTTTTGTGGAAGAAGAGCAGGTAAACGGTGAAAATGCGTATATAAAAGGCAGTGATGTAAATCATATAGTAAATGTTCTCAGGATGAAGGTCGGAGAAGAACTTCTGATCAGCGTAAAAGGGGATTGGGATTATCTTTGTAAGATAGAAAAGACGGAAGCTGACAGGGTGGATTTGAAAGTGCTTGAGAGCATGGAACAAAGAGAGCTGCCTGTAAAGATTACATTGCTGCAGGGTATTCCCAAATCCGACAAGCTTGAAATGATAATACAAAAGGCGATAGAACTCGGTGTAAGTGAAATAATACCTGTAAAGACAAAAAGAGTTGTGGTAAAGATAGATGAAAAGAAAGTCGACACTAAAGTAAGCAGATGGAATGCTATTGCAGAGAGTGCGGCAAAACAGTCAAAGAGAAGTATTGTTCCGAAAGTATTAAAGCCGCAGACTGTAGAAAATGCACTTGAAACGGTAAAGGACTATGGTGTAAAATTATTACCTTATGAGAATGCACAAGGTATCAAAAAGACTAAGAGTATACTTGAGAGTCTGGATACCAAAAATAATATAGCAGTTTTTATCGGACCTGAAGGCGGATTTGAGGAAGCTGAAGTAAAAAAGGCGACAGACTCAGGTTTTGAAGTGATTACACTCGGCAAAAGAATCCTAAGGACGGAGACGGCGGGACTTGCATTGCTCGGTAATATAATGATCAGATTGGAAGAAGAATAGATGGACGCATATTTTGACAACTCTGCTTCTACAAAAGTAAGCGAAAAAGCCATAGATATAATGTTAAAGACTATGAGGGAGGACTATGCAAACAGCAGTGCAAAGCATATAAAAGGCGTAGATGCCGAAAAATATGTAAAGGATGCGGCTGAAACAATAGCAAAGACTCTCAAAGTTAAAAAAAGTGAGATAATCTTTACATCAGGCGGGACGGAATCCAATAATATGGCACTTTTGGGCACGACTATGGCAAAAAAGAGGCTTGGAAAGCATATAATAATATCGGGAATAGAGCATCCTGCCGTATATATGCCGGCGACATTTTTGGCGGAAGAGGGATTTGAGCTGACTGTACTTCCTGTAGATAAAACAGGAAGAGTGGACCTTGAAGTATTAAAAGAAAGCATCAGAGAAGATACCATACTGGTTTCAATTATGTATGTGAATAATGAAATCGGTGCTGTGGAGCCTGTTGATGAGATAGCAAAGATAATAAAGAGTAAGAATGCAAACACTCTTTTTCATGTAGATGCAATACAGGCATATACAAAATTTAAAATAAATCCTAAAACACAGGGAATTGATATGCTCTCGGCTTCAGGACATAAGTTCCACGGCCCTAAGGGAGTCGGATTTTTATATATTGACAGCAATGTGAAGATAAATCCTATTATATTCGGTGGCGGACATCAAAGAGGTATGAGAAGCGGCACATTAAATACTACCGGAATTGCCGGAATGGGAGTTGCCGCAAAGGAAGCCTATGACGAGTTTGATAAAAGAATTGAAAAGATAAAGAGCCTTAAAAACTTTATTATGGATGAACTTGAAAAAATAGACGGGGCCGTATTAAATACTGGCAGAGGCGATAACTTCGCACCGCAGATTATAAGTGTATCGTTTGAAGATATTCGTGCGGAAGTTTTATTACACGCTTTGGAAGACAGAGGTATATATGTTTCAAGCGGTTCGGCCTGCTCTTCGAATCATCCGGGTATATCGGGAACACTTAAGGCTGTAGGTATAAGGGGAGATTTATTGGACGCTACCATAAGGATTTCCTTATCCGAGCTCAACAATATGGAAGAGGCAAAGTATCTTATAGACAATCTGAATGAGCTTTTGCCGCTTCTTAGAAAATTTGTGAGGAAATAATGAAGTATAAATCATTTTTAATTAAATACGGTGAAATAGGTGTAAAGGGCAAGAACAGATATATGTTTGAAGATGCCCTGATGAAGCAAATCAGAATTGCATTAAAAGAAGTGGAAGGCAAGTTCTTTGTATCAAAAGAACTTGGAAGAATATATGTGGATACCGACGGAGATTATGACTACGAGGACACCATAGATAGACTCAGTAAGGTATTCGGAATAGTCGGCATCTGTCCGATGGTAAGAATAGAGTCAAAGGACTACGAAAATCTGAAAAAAAGTGTGGTTGAATATGTGGATGAAGTGTATCCGGATAAGAATTTCACCTTTAAGGTTGATACCAGAAGAGCCGACAAGAGTTTTCCGGGTACTTCAGAGAGTATCAATGCCGACCTTGGAGAAGTGATATTAAATGCATTTCCCGAGATAAGGGTAAATGTAAGAAAGCCTGATGTGCTTATCAAAGTGGAGATAAGAACCTTTATCAATATATATTCACTTGAGATAGCGGGACCGGGAGGGATGCCTATAGGCACAAACGGCAAGGCAATGTTACTTTTATCAGGAGGAATAGACTCACCTGTAGCGGGATATATGATTGCAAAAAGAGGTGTGAGAGTGGAGGCCGTATATTTCCATGCACCGCCTTATACTTCGGAGAGAGCAAAGAGAAAGGTAATAGAGCTTGCAGAGCTTGTGGCAAGATACAGCGGACCTATAAACTTACATATAATCAATTTTACGGATATCCAGCTTGCAATATATGAGAACTGTCCACATGAGGAACTTACAATCATCATGAGAAGGTATATGATGAAGATTGCAGAGAGAATAGCTGTGGAAAACGGCGATCAGGCGCTTATAACAGGTGAGAGTATAGGACAGGTGGCATCTCAGACAATACAGTCGCTGCTTACCACAGATGCGGCAGCCACATTGCCGGTATTCAGACCGCTTATAGGTTTTGATAAACAGGAGATTGTGGAGATTTCAGAGAAGATAGGCACATATGAGACTTCTATACAGCCATATGAGGACTGCTGTACAATATTTGTTGCAAAGCACCCTGTGACAAAGCCTGTACTTGAAGGTATTGAGAGATCTGAAAAGAGCCTTGAGGGAAAGATAGAAGAACTTTTGGAAAGGGCGCTTGAGACTAAAGAAAGAATTTTGGTAAAGGCGAAGTGATAAAAAATCCGGCAGATACATCTGCCGGATTAAAAAAATATTATTTGATGATATATGGAGAGAGTGCCTCAAGTATCTGCTCTACATTATCCTCAGCATGAATATTAAGATCGATAGGCTTTGATAAGTCTAAGCTGAAGATACCCATTATTGATTTTGCATCTATAACATATCTTCCTGAAACTAAGTCAAAGTCTACATCGTACTTAGCCAATTCGTTAACAAATGACTTTACTTTGTCGATGGAATTAAGGGAAATTTGAACTGTTTTCATATAATCCTCCATTGTAAAAAAATTGTGTGAATGCAACAAACACATAAAAGTATTTGCACATTAGCTTCTGCCTATATCCTATATAAATTTTATAGTAAAGTCAATGACATTTGAAAAGTTAGAAAGGATTTTTATGAAAACAGTTGCTTTTCACACACTGGGCTGTAAGGTAAATACATATGAAACTGAGGCTATGCAGCAGCTGATGGAGGCTGCAGGCTATAGATGTGTAGATTTCGGTGAAAAAGCGGATGTATATATTATAAATACCTGCTCGGTGACAAATATTGCAGACAGAAAGTCAAGACAGATGCTTCACAGGGCGAGAAAGATGAATGAAGATGCCATAGTTGTAGCGGCAGGTTGTTATGTGGAGTCCGCAAAGGAAAAAATTGATGAGGATTTAAGCATTGATATAATTGTCGGAAACAATAACAAAAACGAGATTGTAAATATAATAAATGAGTATTTGCAGGATAAGAATGAAAACAGGTTCATAATTGATATAAATAAAAATACCGAGTATGAAGAGTTCAATATAAGTAAGATAAATGACCATACCAGAGCTTTTATAAAAGTGCAGGACGGCTGCAACCAGTTTTGCTCATACTGTATTATTCCGTTTACAAGAGGCAGGGTGAGAAGCAGAAAGATGGAAAATATCATAGAAGAGGTAAAAAAGCTTGCATCTTCAGGATATAAGGAAGTAGTGCTTACAGGTATACATCTTTCATCATACGGAGTGGACTTTTTGGATGAGTCTTACAATAAAAGAATGGAGTTGCTTACACAGACTAAGGAAAGTGATGAGGAATTTGTCACAAAGAACGAGCTGCTTAATCTGATAGAAAACATAGACAAAGTAGACGGAATAGAAAGAATTCGCATAGGCTCACTTGAACCGAGGATTATAAAAGAGGAGTTTATAAAGAGGCTCAGTGAAATAAATAAGTTTTGCCCGCATTTTCATTTGAGTTTACAGAGCGGATGTGACAAGACTCTAAAGAGTATGAACAGAAAGTATACTGCAAGTGAGTTTTATGAGGGAGTAGAGCTTATCAGAAAATATTTTGACTCACCTGCAATAACTACGGATATTATTGTGGGATTTCCGGGAGAAAGTGAAAGAGATTTTGAAGAGAGTAAAGCCTTTGTAGAGAAGGTAAAATTCTATGAAACTCATATCTTCCCGTACTCTGTAAGAGAGGGTACAAAAGCCGCACATATGCCGCAGGTGGACGGTAATGAGAAGGCAAAGAGGGCAAATATATTGAATGAAATAAATTTGGAAAACCAAAGAGAGTTTAGAAGTCAAAGAATCGGAAAGGTTGATGAGGTACTTTGCGAGGAGACTTTTACAAAGGATGGAAAAGAGTATTATACAGGTTATACAAAGGAATATGTAAAGATTGCCGTTTTAAAGGACGGACTTAATACAAACGATATTATAAAAGGTAAAGTGGCCCGGTTTTTGACGGATGATATATTGTTGATGAAAAAAGAATAAAACAATATGCATTAGTGCGAAAAATTCTGTGTTGATGTTTTGTTTTCTGAACTTTAAAAATAATATTGCAATATAACCTGCAATCGTGATAGAATAAAACTTATTAGAAAAGGAAGCGTGATAAGATGGATGTTCAAAATACACAATATTTTAGGGCAGTACAAGAAAATAAGATGGATGTCAAGGAAGTGTTGAAGCTGGTTTATGAGGCTATGGCAGAGAAGGGATATAATCCGGTAAATCAGATAGTCGGCTATGTGATGTCAGGAGATCCGACTTATATCACGAGTCACAAGAGTGCAAGAA
>CAUQKD010000106.1:0-8316 GCA_963518365.1 uncultured Lachnoanaerobaculum sp.
CAGGAATTAAAACCAATGAGGTTTGTAACAGTTAATAATTATTCGATATACTAGTTCTTTTCCGTTATAAATTCGATAATAGTTAGCTTTTCTTGTCATATGATGCTCAGAATCCCAATTTGTTTTTGAAGCATTTTTAAATATATCCCTCATAAATTTTTTGATTTCTTCATCGTATGATCCCTTATCTATTTTTCCAATCAATTTTTTCGGAATAATATTCAGGCTGGAGTATTCTTTCATACAAATTGAAACAAGCAACTTATATATCTCGTTTCTATTATTAAGCAATATATTAAACTTTTCTTTTAACACCAACTCATCTGAACAAAAAAAAACTATATTGTTTCTTAAAGTTTCATATAAATAATCTAAAAATTTATTGTTTTTTCCAACCACCTTTTCTATATCTTTTTTCAATCTATATTCTTCATCTTCATCTTTATCTGTAATATATTCGACAGCCTTCGGCTTTCTCTGACCCTCACTTAAATAATCAATACCTGTGAATGTATTGATTTCATTACCTAAAAAAATATCCAAACCGTTAAAAACACAGTAAATTGGCGACTGTGGGATCATTTTGTATATCTGTGGAATTATTGACTTCAATTCTGTGGGTTTTCCTGAATCCAATTTTTTAATATATACTACTGCCAAATCAGAATTAAAATATAATAGTTTTTTTTCCTGAAGGGCATACAAGACATCTGTCAGTATCTTCCCTTTGTCTCCGTTCCAACTAGCATGATCTAAGCCGTAGGTGTCGAATAATTTTAAATTCGAAATTTCCAAATCATCCATAATGAATGAATACTCATTAGAAATACTGTCTTTTATATGCACATAATCTACAAGTCCCGTCAATGACTTCTTATCTTTGACCTGCAAGCAGTATGTTAAAATTTCCAAACTTTTCTCTTTGTCGTTTAAAGATATTTTCCAACTATAATCATTCCCTTTAACTATATCCATATCCTTTAAATTCTGTATGATTTTTTCATGAACTTCTCTGTAATACTTTTCAAAATAATCATAAAAAGTTTCCTTATCTTCAACAGGGATCTCTATGCTTTCTTTTAAAAAAATATCCTTAGCTACAAATTCGTCAAAGAAACATTTAAACTCTTCAATATCGAAAAAACCCTCTACCTTTGATAATGTTTCATTTAAACAACTCGCCTTCTCTTTAATAAAATCAGGTATTTTATTTTGTTCTTTGTTTTTATCATTACAAGCAAGCTCTTTTTCAATCTTTTCTTCAACCAGATCACAAATTTTACCATACCTTTCTATATTTTTCTCCCAATCTTCATCAATTTTGAAAAGATTTTCTTTAATCAGCATTGCCTCTTCTTTTATATTCTCCCCATTACTCGTATAATCTTGGATATCCAAAAGTTTATCAAACAGATATTCTTCTAATGTACTAATAGAATTTCTTCCATCAATCATATTTACAATTTTCAAAAGATAATTTGCATAATTTAATCGTATCATTCTCGTTACAAAATTTTCTTTATTTAAAAACTTTATTTCAATTGACGGTTTCTTCTCATATAGTGTCAAATCGTATATAATATTTGAGCGAGTAGTTTGACCATCATTTGTTGAATTTATATTAGAAGAATGTAACAAAAATGTTTTCGCAAAAGAAGATTTCCCCGCACCACTTGCTCCAAGTAAGAGTAAATTAACTTTCTTTGTTTCTTTCATATATCCACCTCACATTGACCGAATAATCTTCATTTCTTCTAAAAATAATACATCCTTTTTCTCTCAAATATTCCAAGACATACTTTATTTTATAATAATATAGCAACTTAAACGGATTTTCACCTTCATTAATATTTAAAACTGATTGATTTAACCCTACTATAAAATGAGAATTTTCTTCCATATTGTAAACAGGTCCTCCGGAAAATCCCTGAAAAAGTTTTAAATCTTTAAAATTACTGTACCAGTGATAATCATCTGTTATTTGAAAAATACCGAATTTATTGTTCTCTGGAAAAACTTTTTTGTATTTTCCTTGCATCTGTATTTTGGATGAAATCTCATTATCATATAAAACTTTGGGAAAGCCTTCAACATAAATAGTATTTAGTTTTTTATCATCCCACATTAATTTAATCTCTAAGTCCATTTTTATTTCAATTTCAAAACAAATTAAAAAAGCTGCTATATCTTCTAAACCCACAAGGTTTTTAAGACTTCCCTCAGGTTCTTTGTTATCTTCTTTTGATAAATTTTGACAGGTAAAAAGTCTAATATCTAAAATCAAGTCCATACCTACTAATTTCCCTGTTTGATCATAAATATCAAATGCAACCATTTTTTTGAGTTTGTTTTTATCGGATATATCCGTCAAATCTTTTACCAAATGTCTATTAGTAAATATAATATACCATGGTTTATATTTATACTCTTTACAGGCTTCACAAGGATATATAATTCCCGAACCAATTTGAGTACCTGTCCTTATTCTAACAATATTTTGATTTATATTCATTTAATACCTCTATAGCTTTATCACATTCTTTTTTATGACCGTTAATATTCCCTTATCCTTATACTCTCCTTCATATGATGAACTATATACCGTTTTCCCGTTAAGAATATCTATCAATTCTTTATTTATTCTTACATCATTTTGTTTAAAATCTTTAAACTTGTTCGTAATAATAAATTTATCGCAAGGTAATTTTTTCAATAACTCATCAAGTTGCTTGTTATTATCTTCAGAACCATGATGTGGAATTTTTATAATATCAAATTTTTCTATAGGATTATTTGTTTTATTGGTATCAGACAAATCCCTAATATCCTCAATTATATCTTCTATATAGCCATCTCCCGTCATCAATACAACATAGTCGTTATACTCTAATATAAATATAATAGAACTTTGATTAACTATTTTTCCATTACCGGCTTTTGGCTTATTTTTAGATTTATAATAATCATAGTATTCATATAATTTTTGCACCTTTTCTTTATTAGGGGCCAAAAATGTAATGTAGATTTTGCCTTCTTCTTTCTCCAGTTTTTCCCTTTGACCTGTACTTAAAAAAATAATGCTTCCTACGCTAACTTGATATTCCCTATAAGAAACTATATTGTGAAAACGCTCCGTCAACTCTTCAAACTGTTTAGCTTGATCATATGAAATCACTCCATTTATAAATTTATTATATATAACTGTTATGCCTTCATAATTCTCTTTGTTTTTAAATAACTTTATTAAGCCCTTTATATGATCTTGGTCTATATGTGTAAGTAGCACATAGTGCAATTCTTCAATCCCAAATTCTTCCATTTTAGTTATAAAGTCTATATTTCCATTTCCACCATCAACTAAAAGATTAGTTTTTTCCTGTTCTCCAATGCTGATACAAAAGACATCCTCTTGTCCTTCTGAAAAATTATAAATTGTTATCACTTTTATACTACCTCCTACTTCACTTTATTAATCAAATCCTGAACTATTTTTCCATATTCAATCTTTGTTATCGCAAAACTCTTCTTGCCGGCATCTTTTATAGATGCACCAATCAAATAGACTTCTTGGTCATCTATAACCAAAAAACGATCATGAAAATCCGTGGTAGTTTTCACACTTAATTTTGGGTATTGAGCATTAAACTTATTGATATCTTTTGTTGACAATCTCCCTTTTCCTGCTGTTGCAATCAATACATCCACATAATTATCAACCAAAATCAGCTTTTTCTGTGCTTTTCCAATTAGATCTACAATAAAACTGAAGGCATCATAGATTTGACCATCAAAAAAAATCTTTTGTTTTACCTCTGTATTGCTCGCAATATAATTGAATACTTCTTCGAGTTTCTTGTCTGTTTCCAGCTGTTTTAGCTCTACTCTATCAAGTCGAGCAAACATTTCACTATTGGAAAGAACGAATTTCCTCATCTCAACGAAAGCCCTCATTATATTTACACTTACTTTCGTTGCGACATCACTTTTAAGGACTGCAGAAAGCATCGCAATTCCTTGTTCAGTAAACATATATGGCATATATCTTCTACCGCCTGAACCTTCTCCATTTTTTGAGGTGACATTTTGGCACCTCAAAAAATCATATTCTTCTTTCGTCAATTGAAAACAAAAATCCTCCGGAAATCTGTCAGAATTTCTGCTTCGCTGTCTATTTAAATGCTTCGTTTCAACTTGGTACAAAGCCGCCAAGTCACTATCAAGCATCACCTGTTTCCCACGAATGGTATAGATCAGATTTGTAATGTTTGTTTCATCTATAGGTATTAAAGTATTCTCATCTTTCATGCTCTAATCCTCCACAAATTCCAATATTTCACTTTGAGTCAGCTTGATTAGGTCTGTTCTTTTCATATTCTTTTAAATGGATCCTTAATTTTTTATAAGAAACACTCATATAACACCTCCAAAATTATTTTAATTATACCACATAAAATAACGAAAATATGACCTAATATAAAGTTATACATCTTATAATATTTTGTTGACAATCTCATGATTTTATATTACAATCGTGAAATTAAGTAAACCGTTGATATGGAGATAAAGTCGGTCATGACTTCACAGAGAGTCCGGGTGGCTGAGAGCCGGATAAGAAACAGTCTGACAAATGGACCATGGAGGGCGTAGTCAAATGCGTAAGCAGAGTATTCTACGACGTTCGCATACGTTAGTTGCAAGGGATATGTAGGTATCTTAAAGTGCACAGGTCATACTGTGAATCAAGGTGGCACCGCGTTTTTTTGTTGAAATTTCGTCCTTGTTAAATAAAACCGCTAAGGTTTTACTTAACAAGGACTTTTTTGCGTGATACTAGAGTCTCAAAGGATTACCCACTCTTCAACTTGTTGTAAGAGGGGGTAAGTCCTTGAGACTCGTACAGACATGAGTACGTAGCCATTTTCCGCTAGGAAAATGCGCACAGTACGAATGCCTGTAGGATTGCGGGAGCACGCAGTGCGGAGCAATCCGTAGTATCACGCAACTCTACAAAGCACCACCAAGCTTGCTTGTAATATGGCTTTAACCCTTTAGACTCGTACAGACATGAGTACGCAGCCATTTTCCGTAAGGAAAATGCGCGGAGTACGAATGCCTGTAAGGATTGCAGTAGCACGCAGTACGGAGCAATCCGCAGTATCACGCAATGTCAAAAGCACCACTTAACTTGCTACTTTATATCACTTATATAACACACTATTATCAGGAGGACATATGGTATTTATTTTAAAAGCCGGCGTCAGTGAAGAGGCAATAAAAAACTTTAGACAAGAATTTGAAAATATAGGATTTGATACAATATACGCTCCGGGTACGGAGCATACCGCAGTCTGCCTTATCGGCAACACTGCAAAAATAGATATGGACACAATAGTAGCCACCCATCCGATAGTTGACTACGGAAAAAGAGTAACAGAGACATATAAAGCAGCCGGAAGAACAGTTCACCCTGACGATACAATCGTAAAAGTCGGAGATGTGAATATAGGCAGCGGCACATTCACAGTTATTGCAGGACCTTGCAGTGTAGAGACAAGAGAACAGATCACAATGGTGGCGGACAGCGTGAAAAAAAGCGGAGCCGTAATCCTTCGAGGAGGTGCATTTAAGCCGAGAACCTCACCATATGCATTCCAAGGTCTCGGAAAAGAAGGACTTGACTACCTTGAGTCTGCCAAAGAAGCTGTAAATATTCCGATTATCTCCGAAGTAATGAATCAGACACAGATACCTCTTTTTGAAAATGTAGATATCATACAAATCGGAGCCAGAAATATGCAAAACTTCGACCTGTTAAAAGAAGTCGGCAAATTGAAAAAGCCTATACTTCTAAAGAGAGGACTTTGCAATACTATAGAAGAATTCCTGATGAGTGCCGAATATATAATGGCATCAGGAAACGAAAACGTAATCCTCTGTGAAAGAGGCATAAGGACCTTTGAAACCGCTACAAGAAACACACTTGACCTTGGGGCTGTAGCACTGTTAAAAGAAAAAACACATCTTCCGATACTGGTAGACCCGAGCCATGCGATAGGTATAAGATCACTTGTACCGCCTCTTGCAAAGGCCGCACTTGCAGTAGGTGCCGACGGAATTATGGTGGAGGTGCACAACAATCCGGCAAAAGCTCTTTGTGACGGAGCACAGTCACTTGACCTTGACCAATTTGACAATTTGATGCAGGACATCAAAAAAAGAGTTGTACTTGAAGGAAAGACATTGTAAGGAGAATATATGTTAGCCAACCTAAAAAAAATTAGAGAAAATAAAGAATACACACTGGCACCAGTAAGTATGGAAATCTTATCAGATTTTATCACACCTATTGAAGCTATGAGGATTTTAAAAGCGGCTTCCACTCATACTTACTTACTTGAATCAGCCAAGGCCAATGAAAACTGGGGCAGATACACCTTCTTAGGCTTTGAACCGGAGCTTTCAATCAGCTGCATTGACGGCAAGATGAATGTGGACGGAAAAGAATTTGAGTGCAGCGACCCGACAAACTATCTCAGAGAACTTCTGAAAAAATACAAAAGTCCGAGAATAGCTTCTCTCCCACCTTTTACAGGCGGTCTGGTAGGATACTTTTCATTTGACTTTATAAACTACAAAGAGCCGAGCACAAAAATGAATATTGACGACAGTGAAGGCTTTAAGGATATAGACCTTATGCTGTTTAAGGATGTTATCGCATTTGACAATGTTAAGCAAAAGATAATCCTTATAACAAATATCGAACTTGACAAAGACATAGATGTTGAATACGAGAAAGCATTAAAAAGACTTAATTCAATCAAAGAACTTTTACATACAGGCAAGAAGTCCTTTAAAGGCGGAAAGCTGCTTGGCGAAGTAACACCTCTATTTTCCAAGGATGAGTTCTCAAATATGATCGGTAAGGCAAAACATCATATCAAAGAGGGCGATATTTTCCAAATCGTACTTTCAAACAGACTACAGGCAAACTTTGAAGGAAGCCTATTTGATACATACAGAGTGCTTAGAACCGTCAATCCTTCCCCATATATGTTCTACTTTTCAGGAACCGATGTGGAGGTGGCAGGCGCATCCCCTGAAACTTTGGTAAAACTTGAAGACGGTATATTACATACCTTCCCTCTTGCAGGTACAAGACCAAGAGGCAAGAGCGAAAAAGAGGATAAGGAACTTGAGACCGAACTTTTGGCTGATGAAAAGGAACTTGCAGAACACAACATGCTTGTAGACCTGGGCAGAAACGACCTTGGAAAGATAAGCAAATTCGGCAGCGTGGTTGTGGAAAAATTCCACTCTATTGAGAGATACTCTCATGTAATGCACATAGGTTCCACCGTTCGCGGCGAGATAAGACCTGAATACGATGCGCTCAACGCTCTTGAGG
This sequence comes from uncultured Lachnoanaerobaculum sp., assembly GCA_963518365.1. Lineage (GTDB taxonomy): Bacteria > Bacillota > Clostridia > Lachnospirales > Lachnospiraceae > Lachnoanaerobaculum. The sequence continues at coordinate 7,406 of CAUQKD010000106.1, forward strand.
CCGTACTTCCTGCAGGCACTCTCTCAGGTGCTCCGAAGATTCGTGCCTGTCAGCTTATAGAAGAACTTGAAAACAACAAAAGAGGTATATACGGAGGTGCGATAGGTTATATCGACTTTACCGGAAATATGGATACCTGCATAGCAATAAGACTTGCCTATAAGAAAAACGGCAAAGTATTTATAAGAAGCGGAGCCGGCATTGTGGCTGGCTCGGACCCCGATAAGGAATATATGGAGAGTATCAATAAGGCCGGAGCCGTAGTGGACGCCTTGAAAAAAGCACAGGAGATGAACAAATGATTCTATTGATTGATAATTATGACAGTTTTTCCTATAACCTCTTTCAGATGGTAGGAGAAATAAATCCTGATATAAAAGTTATAAGAAATGATGAGATGAGCGTAGATGATATAAAGGCTCTTTCACCTAAAAAAATCATTATTTCTCCGGGTCCCGGCAGACCTGAAGATGCCGGAATCATTATAGATGTGGCAAAAGAGCTCGGACAAAGTATTCCGATACTCGGAGTATGTATCGGACATCAGGCCATATGTATGGCTTTCGGCGCAACAGTCACCTATGCCAAGGAACTGATGCACGGAAAAGACTCCACCACTCACTTTGATACGAACTGCCCTATATTTAAAGGCATACCTGCTACAAGCAAGGTTGCAAGGTATCACTCTCTTGCCGCTCTTGAAAGTACACTCCCCGATACTCTTAAGGTAGTCGCAAAAACAGATGACGGTGAGGTAATGGCTGTAAAGCATATCTCCTTTCCGATATACGGTGTGCAGTTCCATCCGGAATCTATCATGACAACCTGTGGTAAAGAGATGCTTAGAAACTTTATAGGAGAAAGATTGAAAATGAAAAGTAAAGGGTATCCATTCCCTTAATCGCATCGTA
>CAUQKD010000107.1:0-8167 GCA_963518365.1 uncultured Lachnoanaerobaculum sp.
CTGTTGCAGTCCGCTGTCAATAGCTTCCTGCCATCCCTTATTCAGCATAATATCAATAACTTCACACATATACTTTGCCTCCTTTTCATGTGCTTCTTCTATCACTTCCTCAAACCTGTTGTCACTTGTCATTGCAGACATCAGATTCAATACTTCATCTATATGTTCTATCTTATACATCTCGGGTTCATATTTATTATTTTTCCGAACCTGATACAGATAGTCAACCACCACTCTGAAATCACTTTTAAACAGTTTTCTCTTTTCCTCAGGCAGATAAGCCAACTCAAAAAGATTGATTTTATAGTCATTTACATACGGCTTTAATCTCTCATCCACATCCACTACACCCATTATATTTTTCGGATAATTCCATCTGCCTTTATGTCCCATGTACAATACCAATGTGATAACCGGATATTTCGGCTTGTCTCTATTTTTTCTGCTTGATTGCCATCCATACTCCGCACCGTCGTAGCTTATAACTCTTAGCGGCATCAGCTTGTCAGGGTCTGTCTGATTTTCAAGCCCTAACATGGCAATATTTATCTTATTTCCCTGCCAATACTTTGCTACATCTCTGTCTTGATAGTTGATTTTTCTACCTATCTTCTTTGAACTGTTTGTAGGCAAATCCATCAAATCATCCTCTCTTACCACCATCTCACCGTTAAACAGCAATACATTCACTATATCCATAAAAACATCATTGTACTGCTCAAGCACCTTTTGTGTTATGTCTTTCTCCGCCATACTCCCTCCTTAAAAAATGTTAAAGAAACTGATTAGAATAAAATAAAGAATAAAACCACGTACTATAAATCATTGACTTGGTTTGCTTGAGTTAATTATATCAATTTATGAATACATTTACAAGACAAAACTAAAGGTGGGCTAAAAATAAAAAGAAACAAACTCTAAGCATATTTTGATATGCTGTATCAGTTTGTTTCTTCCAATATTATCGGTAATCTTGACGCCATATTATTCTTCAATATTTATCTCTCTATATCGTACAACAGCATCTTTTACCTTAATAGAAATACCTATTTTATTCTGTTTCGGGTATATCATTGACGTAAAATCATATTTACCGTCCAAAAGGTATAGCTCCAGAACATTTCCATCCTTTAAAACAGTAAATTCTATATCCGATTTATCTTGTATATCAGCCTTGTAGATTCTTGGACCGTTATTTATATATTTATCTGCTTCAGTATAATCTGTAATAATATTTCCAAATAAAAAATCCAATGTAATCAGAATTCTATGTCCTTCCATATCAAATATTGAAATACTTAAATCTGTACTGCCCCTGCTTCTGGACACGATTCCATTTATATAAATATGCTCTTTTAACTCGTTAAATAAATTGGATTTCAATCTATCCGATACCTTTAGCTTATTAGGATAATCTGATTTATCCCTTGTATTGTTACCGCTATTATATGGCAATAACTTCAGTCTTCCATTATCAATATACACAAGCCTCGGATATGACATAATTCCTCTATAACCATCTTCTGTAGACGGTCCATGATCCTTTATCCAAGGCATCCATTCCCATCCTCCAATCCAAGCTATAGAAATATACCGATTATATTTGTCCTTGTATACTTGTGATGCATAATAATGAGGCCCGAAATCCAATGTATCGGTATATTCATGACAAAATATACAGTTTTTAAAATTTATATCTCCCACCATATATATTGTAGGTAAAAAATCTGTGCGATTCATAGGCGAAGCGGTGATAACCCATTTTCCATTTAATTCAAAGATATCAGGGCATTCAAACATTGTCCCTTCTCCATCTTTAGCTTCATACAATATTCCACCGTATGTCCAGTTATACAAGTCATCAGAATGAAATAAATATATTCTTCCATGACTGTCACGGTCCAAAGCACTTCCGTCAGAACCGCCAACAACCATTTGCCACTCACCGTCATGATATATAACTTTAGGGTCCCTAAAATCAATACCTATAGATTCTATAATAGGATTTTTATCATATTTTATAAAATTATAGCCGTCAAAAGAATATGCCATACATTGCCTCTGATTAATTTTCCCATTCACCAATGTTACAGCCGTATAAAATGCATATATCTTATCTTCGTACACTACCACAGAACCTGAAAAACATCCGCCTTTAGAATAATCTTCATATATTTTATCCGGAATCAAAACAGGCTCGCATTCTTCCCAATGTATCAAATCATCGCTTACAGCATGACCCCAATGCATCTTATCCCAATTATTACTGTACGGATTACATTGAAAATAAAGATGATACTTGCCACAAAACCAAACTAATCCGTTCGGATCATTTATCCAGCCTTTATTTAATGAAAAATGATATTTCGGTCGAAAAATAAATTCACAATCACTCATGATTTTACTGCCCCCAATGTCATGCCTGCCGTCATCTTTTTATTTAATCCGAAATATATAATTAAAGTAGGGAATATTGATGTTGCAATTGCCGCATATGTAGCTCCCCAGTCTTTTAAACCTCTTGGACCTATAAAGTCCGCTAATCCTATCGATATGGTTTTCAACTCAGTACTGTTTATAAATACAAGACTGAATGTATAGTCATTCCATACAGTTATAAAATTCATTGCAAGCACGGTCATAATCGTATTCATTGACAAAGGTATAATTACTTTAGCATATATACCATATATATTTGCTCCGTCAATAACCGCCGCCTCTATAATCTCATTAGGAATAAATGAATAAAAATTTACAAATAACATTATCGATACAGGTAATTGAAAAGCAAGCAGCGGCAATATAACGCTTATCCTTGTATTTATAAGTCCAGCTTTTGCAAACATAGTAAATAACGGAATCAGCGTAACTGCATACGGAATTGTTAAACCTATAAGAAAATATCTATATATCTTTTTTCTTCCTGCAAACTTCATTTTTGCTATAGCAAATGATGCCATAGAACTTATTACAACTATAAATATTAAAGATATTACAGATATTATCGCACTGTTCTTTATATATGTCACAACATTACTCTGTGTAAATATTTTAATAAAATTTTCTAATGTAAGACTTTTGGGAATACTGAACGGATCTGTAAGCAGTTCTATATTCGGTCTAAACCCTGCCAAGATCAACCAGACAATGGGATAACCTTGGATTATTAAAAATAAAATCATAACAGCCCAATATACTGTCTTCTTCACATTTTTCTTCATCTATCTACCTACTCGCTTTCATTATCCATATATTTACTTATCAGCAATACACCGATAATACTAAGTATGACAATAACAACCGCTATTGCACTTCCATATCCATAGTCTCTACTTGTAAAAGCTTTTTTATACATATATGTTGCAAGTATTTCAGATCTATGATTCGGTCCACCCTTTGTCATATTCATTGGAGCTGCAAATCCTCTAAGTGCTCCTACCAAACTGAGTATACAAGATAGCATAATTACATTTGAAATTGCCGGTATTCTTATATTAAATAAAATCTGTAATTCACTTGCTCCGTCTATTCTTGCCGCCTCAAGTATATCAGGTGAAACCGATACAAGAGCGGAATAGAAAATAATCATGTAAATTCCGATATACTGCCATCCTTCCACAGATGCTACAGCCCATAATACAGTTTTGTATTCACTGAGAAATGCTATAGGCTTTAATCCTAACAGCTTTCTAAATATATTAAACAGACCCATCGGCTCATATGAATAAAATCCGGTAAATAATTGTGATATTGCAATAACCGTTATTACAGACGGAATATAATATACCGTTTGTATAAATCCTCTTCCCTTTTTCAAATATGTTAATAATACTGCAGTGGTAAACCCAAATCCCAACTGTAATACCATAACAATAATAATGTAAAGTATATTATTAACAAATGCCTGTTTAAAAACATTGTCACTGATAAGTTTTATGTAATTGTTTAATCCTATAAAAGTCTTTTTACCAATACCGTTCCAATCCAGTAAACTATAATAAATTGAAACTATTATAGGGGTCATAACGATAAGAGAATACACAATGAAAGCCGGCAATAAAAAAATAGCAATTGCTTTTTTATCTCTTAAAATTTTCATAAATCAATTCTCCAATAATTTAATATATGGGGCAAAGACTTGCCCCAATTAAAATACTTTTATTTATTTGCATCCAATGCTTCATCCACAGCCTTTACAAATTCATCAGGTGTTTCCTCACCCATACATAATCCCGGAAGATTATCATTAATCGTTGCTATAACATCCTCATTCAATACAACATCCCAAGGTCTTGCGGCTGTAGTTCCTATATTGTTTGTATCTTCCATTATTTTTAAGAAAAGCGGATCAAACTTACTGTTGTCACTCATTTCAACTTTTTGTGGTGCAAGATGTTCATGTGCAAAATATGCAGGACTATAATTTTTTACTATAAATGTTAAATAATCTTTATACTGTTCATCAAAAACTTTAGGATTTACAGATAATCCTATTCCGCCGAATGCCCAATAATCATTTGCACTTGTTTTTGCATCTTTTATTGTCGGCATATAAAAATAATCCACATTCAATCCTTTAGGTCTGTTTTTATCTGTAAAATAATTTAATTCCCATGTTCCTGTAGGATACATAGCACTTTTCCCGCTTAAGAACAGATTCAAACCTGTAGCCACATCTGTAGTGGAAAATCCCGGTTGGAAATATTTTCCGATATCAGACATAAACTCGGCCGCTTTCATTCCCGGTTCATCAGACATCTTTGCCTTCCCTGCGGAAAGGTCATTTAAGAAGTCATTACCTGTCATCCTGAACGGATATGTTGCAAGAAGACGAAGTAACGGCCAACCGTCTCCTCCACCTATTCCGAAAGCTGTATATCCTTTATCATTTAATGCCTTACAATCCTCCAAAAGTTCATCCAATGTCTTTGGAGCCTCAATTCCCGCATCTTTAAACATATCGACATTGTACCAAATCATCTCTGTAGAAAGCTCAAGCGGTAAAGTATATAATTTACCGTCAGCAGTCCTTCCGTAATTAAGTGCCAAAGGAATATAACTGTCCTTTTCACCTATCTCATCTAAAAATGCATCCATATCTGTCAGCATCCCTTTTTCTCCCAGCTCAGCGGCATATGGTGTTGCATCCAAGTCAAACATATCAGGCATCTGTCCTCCGGCAATCATAGTACGAAGCTTTTGGTCATATGATGTTCTGTCTGCATTACTGTCAATAACAAGCTTAATATTTCCGCCTTGCTCATTATATTTATCGGTAATTTCCTGTAATGTCACTATCGTATCATCTGACGCAGATCTTGATGAAAAATAATGAATTTCTCTTACTCCACCGTCTTTACCTTCCGCTTGCGATGAGCCTTGTGTACTTTGTGACTTTGTTCCACAACCAATCAATAACATGCTGACTATAAGCCCTATTACTCCTATTTTCCTATACATAATTTTCCCCTTTACAAATATGATACATACAAATATCCGATACTTTTATACTTCCGTCATTTACAAAAAAACCCCAAAAAGGCCTTTCATTATTGTAGGCTCTCATCGTCAAAGCCATAATGTCATTTACATAAAGACAAAGTATTGTATCATCCACAATAATTCTTACATCTACTTTATTAGTCTTTAAACCTCTATAATCAAAAGGTCTTTCAAGTTCAACCATAAACGGCTTATCGCCGTCTACATACCACTGATTCACTCCTTGTATACACCTTGGCCACATATCCGCAACAACCCTATTATAGAACGGCTCAAATCTTAAATAGTAACCATTTGAAAAACTGTTATCTTGTCTTAATCCTATACCAAATGACCTTGTATTACTGTCATACTCTATCTTAGCCTCTATCATACAAGTACTATTCATCTCACCAATTACATAAAACGCTTCTCCTTCATTATTTTGTATTTCTATCGGATTAATATCCACCGATTTCATTTCATTACCAAATACATTAAATATCCCGGACACCGGTTTTACACATAAATTTCCGTTTTCTTTTTGATTTATTTCATGTGCAATAAAATCACCACCCCACTCATATTGTCCGAAATCACTGTCACCACGTTTGGTCGGAACCCATGCAAAAGCTACCCTTTTTTCTCCTGCCTTTGCAGTCTTTGCAGCATAGAAAGCTCTTCCGTCAAATGTATCTTCTATCGGTGCGACCCATGGACCTTTCAAACTGTCCGCCATTCTGTAGTGAGTTACAAATTTTTCTGAAAATGTGGAATATATTAAATACCACTTATTCCCCATCTTAAATAAGTCAGGACATTCATGTGTCATATAAGACTTAGGATTATAAAACGGACTCATTGCTTTCCAATTAACCAAATCATAAGATCTACACAGTCCGACACATCCTCCGTTCTTTTCACTTGCTCCTTTTAACCTTGCCGCCAATAACATATCAAAACATTTTTCTTCTTCATTGAAAAAAACATACGGATCACGCCAATCAAAAGGCTCATATATAGACTCATCCGCACCGAAAGTAAGCTCCGGAAGCTTCTCCCAATGCATAAGATCTTCACTGACAGCATGAGCAACATATTGTAAAGGTCTACCGTCTCTATGATATTTAGGATTGTAATTATTTTGTGCTGTATAAAACATATGAAATTTACCGTCATTTCCTTCTATTACAGAGCCTGTATAGCAGGCATAGTCGGCGTCTTCATATTCACCTACCGGCAGTACAATACCACAATCTTTTATATTTACTCCATCCTCTGTAATCAAAAGGTTCCAACTGGTTCTGTAACCATACTCATCCTGTGTATTTCCTTTTCGCTCATCATGAAGATAAAATATGTAAAATTTACCGTCATGTGCAAAAGGTATAGTGTCACCTACCCAACCATCCTTCGGTCTGTAGAAAATCTGCCCCATCTTCAACCTCGTTCCATATTTTTTCTTTATTTATGCTCATATACTATACTATTTAAACAGAATATGATATTAGCAAATGCCCCAAAGTTTTTATAAATGATTATGCAAGTGTATGTTTTCTTGCATTTTCTATGCAAATATGCTATTGTTTTCATAGTTTTCCATCATTCTAATTTAATTTTCATTTTTATTTTCATAAAGGGGGAATATGGTCAATATAAATGATGTTGCAAAGGCAGCCGGTGTTTCTATCTCAACTATCTCCAGGGTGATAAATCAGAGCAGTTCAGTGTCACCCGCCACCAGGAATAAAGTAATGAAGGTAATAGCTGAACTTGGATATTCACCAACTGCTTCTGAGAAAAAAGATAGAAAAAAATCAAATAAACTAATCGGAGTTTTATTTCCGGATATATCGAATAATGTATTTGGAAGAATTTTACAAGGTATAAACAGTGTACTGACTCCTCTCGGTTACAACACCGTAATATGTGAAACAAACGGTGAGTTGGATAAAGAAATACATTTTTTAGATGTATTAAAGAATAAACAGGTTGAGGGAATCATAATGGCTAATGTCCATATACCTGAGGAGCATCTTCTCTGGATACACAGAAATAACAAGCCTGTAGTATATGTTTGTCAAGATATCCCTGACTTTAGCTTGAAAATACCTATAAGTTCTGTAAACATGGACAATCAACAGGCAATTTGTGATATGGTTCATTTTCTTTATAATATGGGGCATAGAAATATAGCCTTTATAGGCGGACCGTTACATGACTTATCCGCCGGAAAGAAACGATATCAAGGCTATATGAAAGGCATCAGGGAGTGCTCACTGAATACATCTCAAGATCTGATCAGCTTTCAGGAATCTTTTACAATTGCCGACGGATATGAAGGTATGCATCAAATATACGAAAAATCATCCATACTTCCTACAGCTGTACTCTGTGCTTGTGATAATATAGCTGTAGGTGCTATAGACTTTATGTATGATAATAACATACAGGTACCTGAACATATATCCGTGACAGGTGTTGACGACAGCAATCTTGCAACTGCTATAAGACCGTCTCTTACCACTATAAGACACGCAACATTTGATACAGGTATAAAGGCGGCTCAAATATTGCTTGAATATTTTGCTTCGCCTTCATTTACCGGAAATGCATTCAAACTGCCTTATCAGCTCCTTCGAAGGCAAAGCGTAAAACACCTATAAAAACAGGACCTCTTTTAAGA
>CAUQKD010000108.1:0-8119 GCA_963518365.1 uncultured Lachnoanaerobaculum sp.
AAATCTTTGTTTAATGTCATTATTAAACTTCTCCAAATCAAAACCGGTATTTTCTTTATCAGTCACATAAATAAAATATGAAACAGCCATATTTCTCCCCATAAAATATTAAATATCCTAAACCATATTATATTAAGTATACATCCAACAGCCTAAAGTTTGAAGTAAAAAAACTGTAGTAGAAGCTATCCTTCCGCTACAGTTTTTATTTATAAATCTTCTTTACCGTTATGTGTTATTACAGGCTTTCCGTCTTTATCAAGTAAAGCTGTCAGACCTCCTGCATATCCGTTTGTTTTAAACAAATAGTTTACACCTGTCTCCGTATCAACCCAGACTTCAAGTATATCAATTACTCCCTGTCTGTAAACTTTCTTGAAACGATCCATAAAGTATCCTCCGATGTTTTCTTTGATTATATCATATAATAAATGATTCTAATCATTTCTTTTTGGATGCCGGGGCCTTAAATTCTTCCAGACACAGTATACTGTCTGCAGTTTCATTCAAAAATTCAACATCGTGTGAAACAATAAATATAATATTATCTTTAGTACTCATCTCCTTTATCAGCTTTGAAATTCTTATCATATTCTTATAGTCCATACCGCTTGTGGGCTCATCAAAAAATATAAATCTTGAGTTTTTACATAGAACTGAAGCAATGGCTACTCTTTGTTTTTGTCCACCTGAAAGGCTCATAGGATGTCTGTCCTTTAATTCTGTAAGCTCAAGACCATATAGGACCTTATCTAATCTATCCTGTGACAAATCCTTAACCCCAAGTTTTATTTCTTCCTCTACAGAATCTGTGAAAAGCTGATGATTTACATCCTGCATAACCAATGATGAATTTTTCAGTCTTTCTTTTTTGTTCAGAGTTTTCCCGTTAAATATTATTTCATTCTTTCCCTTATCATCAAGGCCTGTCATTACTCTTATAAATGTAGACTTACCGCAGCCGTTTTTTCCGGTAATACCGTAAATATTTCCAAGACCAAATGAAATATCATCTATCTTTAACCCGGAACCCTCTTTAAAGTTGTACTCGAGTTTTTTAATATTTAAATCATTTCCAACCGGCTTATTTTGTGCTTTCAAGGCTGTTTTTATTGCAGAACGAAGTCCAAGTTGCTTTTCAGCGTTTAATAGTTCATCTTTTGTAAGCTCCTTAAAAAGCTCTCCATTTCTGACAAGAATAATTCGATCTGCCAAATCCGTCAAATAATAAATTCTATGCTCTGCAATGATAAGTGTTATACCCTTATTCTTTAGTATCTGCAGCATTTCTTTTAATATATCAATATATTTATCATCAAGATTTGATGAAGGTTCATCAAGTACTATTATCTTACAACCGGAAATATAGCAGGCCGCCACACAAAGTATCTGCTTTTCACCACCCGAGAGTTCAAATATACTACGTCCAAGCAAATGCTTTATCGGAAAAAGCTTCAGCATATCTTCAATACGGCTTTCCATTTCCTGTTTACTAAGCCCTATATTTTCAAGATAAAATAAAAGCTCAAGTGTTGTATCAACATTAAAAAAATGTGTCTTGGGATTTTGGAAAACACTTGATATCAACAGTGATATTTCATACAGCTCCATTCCCTTTAATTCTCTATTGTCAACCTTTAAGCTGCCACTAATTTTGGCATTTTCATATTCAAAAGCCAATCCGTTTATAGAATTTATAATAGAGGATTTTCCGCTTCCGCTCTCTCCTGTAAGCAATATGCATTCACCGTCTGCCACAGTTAAGTTTATACAGTCAAGAATCTTTTTGTCCTGTTCATAAAACAGTGATAAATTTTCTAATGTGAGCATATAATTCCTCCTGCTACTATAACACTGATTGTTACGGCATAAATAAAATCGATCAAATGTATTCTCACGCTTACATACCTTGTTTTCTTTATAGGATTTGCAATACATCTTGTTTCTGCAGCTTTTGAAATATCATCAGCAATATTTGATGAAATAATAAGCAGCGGAACTGCTACATACTCGAGGTATTTAACAGGATTTTTTGTTTCTATTCCTCTTATTCTCATTGCCATTTTGATACTGTTTTTCTCCTCTACAAAAGACGGAAAAAATCTGAACATCACCGCAATAGGGATGGAAACCTCCTTAGGTATTTTTATGGCATCCATTGATGAAATAATGCTTCCTACATCAGAAGTCTTAATCATAAATTTACCTGCCGAAAAAGGAAGATAGAACATACGGCATAGAGCAAACAATGAAAGCATAATCAGTATAAAAATAGGAAACTTTTCCAAAGCACTGAAATCAGGTACGAAAAACAACATGCCAAACCAAAGTATATTTTTTATTGCATCTTTTTTAAATCCGTTTATAAAATACATAGCGGAAATTACAATTACAACTGCCCATTCTAAATAGTGATTTATAGAATTTAATACGGTAACCCCCAATAATACAACCACATAAAATTTGGTTATAGGATTCGGATTTAATCTGTTATCTTTGATGTAATACATCAAACTATACCTGCCTTTATAAAATGCTTTTTCAGTAATATTCTTCCGATATTTGCTCCTATAAGTCCTCCTAATATAGCACCTATATAAACCAATGCCATATGTGGATATGTAACAAGCCTTTCCAAGGCTTCTACATATTCATTGCCCATCATCATTGTCATCTCAATATATTTTTCTCTTGCCCATAACATTTGCATAAGTGAACCACAGATCCAGGTATTAAATATCGCAAATGAAAGCATATTGTATTTAAATGAATTGTAATTACCTGCTCTTCTTATCAACTCGGCTATAAGTATCACTACAAATGCATGCAGAATGAGAATGTAAGTATGTCCTTCTACCATCATAAAAATAGGTGTAAGCATTCCAAATATCAACAATGCCCACGGTTTTTGTACCTTAGCCATAAATAACATAACAACAGTTCCGCTAACAATACCCAGTATCGTAGGATATACCAGGAATAAAATCGGAATAACTCCAATCATTCCCACGCTGAACATAATCACCAAATATATAACTGCAAATACACCGATAGTCACCAGGTCCTTTATTTTCAGTTTTTTCTCTTTCATATCTTCCCCCTAATAATTAAATGCTTCCGCTAATTTTGTCTTTTCGATCAAGTTTTTATATACCTTTGAATCTTTTATAAGCTCATCATGATTTCCTGATGTCTCAACAACTCCCTCATCTATTACCACGATCTTATTCACATTTTCTATTGATTTTAATCTGTGAGAGATAATAATAACCGTTTTGTCCTTGATAAGCTTATTTAAACTGTCTTGTATCTTCTTTTCATTGTCCACATCAAGGCTTGCCGATATCTCATCCAATATCAAAACAGGTGCATCCTTTAGAAATGCTCTTGCTATAGAAATTCTCTGTCTTTCTCCACCTGATAATTCAGCACCGTTTTCTCCAATCAGAGTATTAAATCCATCCGGCAATTTTTCAATAAAATCCATACAGTTTGCAAGCTTAGCCGCTTCCTTTACTTCCTCATCGGTTGCACTCTCCCTGCCCAGACGAATATTTTCAATAATGCTTGTATTAAACAAAGTCACATCCTGAAAAACTATTGATATATTTTTAAACAATGATTCTGTAGATATATTTTTGATATCCTTTCCGTCTATTAAGATACTTCCGGTATCATAATCGTACAGCCTTGATATAAGTCTCAGTACGGAAGTTTTACCGGAACCCGATATACCTACCAAAGCTGTAACCTCACCCTGCTTTGCAGTAAAACTCACATCTTTTAATACCTTTGCATCTTTATTATAAGCAAATGAAACATTTTTAAATTCTATATCGTAGCTTGAAAGGTCTGTATCTTCACCCTCTTGAAGTGCTGCATTTTTTATCTCCTTTATTCTTACAATTGCAGGTTCAATATAGGACATTTCGGTCATTCCTTCCCTTGAAACATCAAAAAGTTCTTTAACCTTTATTGCTCCTATCAGGTATCCTATCAGATATAAGAGGCTGATCTCATTATGAATAAGTAACTGTATTCCGACAGCCAATACTACCGCAAGGTTTATATATGAGAGAGATGAAGATATACCTACCGCCAGCATTGGAACTATCTCTACATTAAGATGTATCCTCTCACTCTCTTCCATCTTTTCATACAGGTTTTCCTTCACCTTGTCTGCTTGATTAAAGCTGCTTATCTCCTGTTGCAGCTCTATTGTTTCTTGAAAAAGCTCTGAATTATCTCTTAGCACATTAAAGTATCTGCTGTACTCTGAAACTTCCTTTTGTTTTGCCAAAGGATTGATCATAAAGCTTAAAAGAGTAGGAATAATTGCTGCAAGTCCAAGCTTCCAGTTTCCAATAAGCATAATAAGTCCCATCACAGGAAAGAATAACCACATAGCCACAACCTTTGGTATAGAATGGCTCATAGAATGCTCTATCCTTTCCACATCTGACATTATTGTTTGTGAAAGGTCGGAGAGATCGTGCTTTGAAAAATAAGCCAGCGGAAGCTGTGCCAGATTCTCTGCTATTCCCTTTCTCAAATTTGCCGATTCTTTATAGGTAGCATTATAAAGGCTTACATATTCTTCTGATAATAAAATATACATAAATATCAGAATAAGTATTGCCATAACAATATACTGCAAGGTGCTTGATACATTTCCCAAGACCAACTGATTAATAAGTCCCATTAAAATAAACATCGGACCAAGGTTGATACAATATGTTAAAAAACAAAACAATGTTGCTTTTGTAAGATTTTTTGCACCCTGTTCTGAGAGAGCATATCTTTTCTTATAGTAGTTTTTCATTTGACACCCTCCAATCATTTGCAGTTTCGTAAAGATTGAGGAGTCTGCTGTATAACCCTCCGGTTTTTACTAATGAATCATTATCTCCTCGCTCTATTACATTTCCCTTTTCCAAAACTATTATTTCATCTACATTTCTGATACTTGTCATTCTATGGGCAATCATTATAACAGTCTTATCTTTCATTAAGTTCTTAAACGCTTTTTGTAATTCATATTCATTATCTGCATCAATTGCCGCACTCGCTTCATCCATAATTACAATAGGTGAATTTTTCAAAATAGCCCTTGCAATAGCGATTCTTTGTTTTTCACCTCCTGAAAGATACACCCCCTTTGAACCTATAATTGTATTTTCCCTGTCTTTAAACTTTTCAATAATTTCATCACAACCTGCAAGACTGAGAGCCTTCATTACTTTATCTCTACCCGCATTTTCATCAGCCAATGCTACATTATCATATATAGATTTTTTAAACAGTTTGCTGTCTTGGAATACAAACGAGATATTCCTTATGATTGCCTCCTTTGTATATTCCGAAAGAGGATATCCACCTATTTTTATTGCCCCCTTATCAACCTTATAAAATCCTGACAAAAGCTTTGCAATAGTTGACTTTCCTGAACCTGAATGCCCTACTAAGGCATAAGTTTTTTTCTCTTCTAATGAAAATGATAAGTTTTCCAGAACCTTTTTATCCCCATATGAAAAGCTCACATTTTCAAATTCAATATTGAAATTGTCAAAATGCTCTCTATTTCCATATGTGAGTTTGTCCTCCTGCATCTTTTCATATAATTCTTCCAAACTGTCAATGGCAAAATTTGCATTATATATATTCATGCTTGCCCACATTATTTTCATAAAAGAGACCATTATTACACCGCTTAAGAAAAAGATCATAATAAGCTCTACAGCCATAAATTTAGGATCTTTTATACCGGTCAAAAAGAAGCTGAGCGGAATGCTGATAATGGCAATCAATCCTAAAAATATCAGCTGATATATGACATAGGGTGTTTTACAAGACAGAGAATAATCATAAGCATATTTTGAATACTCCATAATAGAATCATGCAATGCCTTAAAGGATTTAAGTTTTGAACCGAATATCTTTATTACCTGTATGCCTCTGATATACTCCACAGTTTCAGAACTCAGTTTGTCAAGCGAAGTCTGATAAAGCTTCATAAAATCTTTATTGCCCATCATTCCCATCAGTATAAGTCCGCTTACAACAGATAAAACTATAATAACGATTCCGACTCTAAGACTTATGGCAAATGCCAGTATAAATGAAAAAATCGGTACCAAAAATGCCTGTGAATTATCCGGCAACATATGAGCTACCGCCATATGTGTTTTTGCCGCATTATCATCTATAGTTTTTCTGATATATCCTGAGGAATGCAGATCAAAAAATCTAAAGCTTGCATCGGTAAGACCTTCAATTCCTCTTTTTCTCAAGTTTGTTTCAAGTCTGAATGCCAGCTTATGTGAAACAATGCCGGATGCTAAATACATTATTGCACTTATAGTTAAACAGATAACTATCCTTGTAGAATAGTATCCTGCATTTTCATAATTTCCCTTTACTACCGCTTCTTTTAGAAGTAAAAACATATAATAATACCCATAAACCACCAGGAATGCCGAAATACTTGATACTATGATTGTCATATATCCGATATATTTTTCATTCGGCACATATCTGAATAATTTCTTATAAACTCCCATCAGTTTTCTCCTTTGATTGTTCAAATATGTAAGTAAATATTGCTTCCAAATACTGTCTGTTCTTTTTGAAGTTTTCTCTTGCATCCAGTACATCAGAAGCCATTATCAGAGCATTCATAAAATCGGTGACAAACTGAAACATTTGTGGATCAAACAACCATCCTGAGTCATCACTCCATATCGCTTTAAATCTTTCCTTTGTCTGTTCCTGAAGCTCTTCCATAATATTATTCAGTTCGGGATTTCTTTTTTTCTCTATCAAAAACTCTACGTAAAGTGGAATTAAGGGATTGTTGTTTATAATTTTATCAACCATCTGTTTTGCCATAAACTTACTCTCACCACCCTTTTCACATTCAGCCAAATGCTCTTTAATGATATTGTTTCTGTAATCAATCCCGCCTATCATAATGTCTTTAAAGATTTCTGTTACGTTCCCATAGTAGTGATATACTCCTCCTTTTGATAAAGTTGTTCCCGCGATGATGTCTTCCATAGTTGCCTTTCCTAAGCCCTTTGCGGCAATTACTTTTGCGGCTGAATCCATAATTTCTTTTTTTCTTTCAGCCTCACTAAGCCTCTTCGCAGCAGCCATATTGTATACCTCCTCTTTATCGACGTTATCGTCGGTAAGATTATTATATCATAGTTAGGATTTGCTAACAAGTGGTTATTTGAACTACTTCACTGTCACTTCAAAGTCAACTTCAATATCACTTCAAACAAACTTCAATTTACTTTGAAGTAATTTAAACTTAGCCCGACTTACTGTTATACATAAAAAATCAGCCCGGGGATTCACCCCGGACTGACTGTAAGTATATAAAAACCGATTTGATTTACTGTTCTTATGGTATCTCTTATCAAATTATTAAATTGTTTATGCAACTCTAAATTTATCTTCCTAAAAAGCCAACAAACAAAGCTTGAATTGTAGCTATAATTGGTACAAGAAAAAATGGAACTAATAAAAAATGTTCTCGAATTGCCAAATGTTTCATCCAATTATTAAACTCATAATCTTTGTGTCCCTCTGTTCCCGGAATAACTATCTTTTCTTTATATTTTCCTTGAAATAAGAGACAATCCAATAACAAAAAATCTCCTATATTTAATATACTCCACTGAATGTATCCCATCCAAAATATATTCCAAAAGCCAACGACTCCTGAATGTAAAATACTTATTGTTGAATAAATAAAACAAACTCCCACAATAATGATAGTAAGTGTAATGTTTATCTTTTTCTCTTGCTTTGTCATTTGTTTCGGAGCTGTTTTCTGGATAGCCTTTGGATAAGAATCCAAAAAGAATCTTGGATTAATAAGTACCAAAGAAGCCACTGCACCGTTAAAAATAGCTGCTATAGCAATTCCGACAAGAATTGCCTGTATTAAATCCATAAAATCATCTCCCTTTTGCTTTTAAATTCATATTACTTTGTAAATAATAATTTAACCTAGATTATTCATGGTAACTCCATGAAAGTGGCTTAAAGCCACATAATTACTATATTTTAACAAAATATTGCTTTCACCTAGTAAGTGAATAAAAAAAGA
>CAUQKD010000109.1:0-8014 GCA_963518365.1 uncultured Lachnoanaerobaculum sp.
CCTCGGAAGTACTGCTCGCTGTAATGATAGCCATAAAGTTTCCGGACTTGATATAAATCTGCTTTCTGTATACGGTATAATCTCCGCTTGTATCTGTAGCGTTCAGTGCAATGGTCTCCTTGCCGTTGAATCTGGCCTTATCGCTCTCGACGCTGACATTTACCATACCTGCAGCCTTATACTGACTTTGCAGCTTGTCCACCACCTTTGCAAGTTCGGTCTCATTTTCAAAAGGTGTACCCATCTTCTCTATAACTACATTCACACTGCTGACACCCTTGCCGTTCTCACTTGTAGCATATACATCCATATATATACTGCTGTCCGCCTCTTCCTGCGACATACCTGCCTGCTTGATAAAAATATCTCTCATCTGTGCGATATTGTCTCTGCTTTGCATCTTGTAGCCGTTGGCAGGTGCATCAAACTTGATATTGAAGACGCTGTTCGTATATACATTGTTTTCTTTTTTTCCTCTGTAAAACTGTATATCGTCCTCCGCATGACTCTCTTCTTCAATTACCGCCGCCTGAGTTGTAGTCTCGGCTGTAGTAGGAGCTTCAGTAGTCGTAGTTGCAACTGTGGTAGTCTCTGCCGCCGTAGTAGTACTTGCCGTAGTCTCACTTTTGGCAGCGTTACTGCAGGCAGTCATCACCACTGTTAAAAACAATAAAGGTATAAAAATATTTTTTTTCATATCAATACTCCATGTAATATACTTTTTTACATATAGTAAAATTTTTGTGTGATTACTTTCTGATAAAATATTACAACAATGTGATTAAAATGTAAATATTTTTTTAACCCATCTTTGTTTAATTGTTAAGATACTAATGCTAAAACTTAAAATTTACCCTTTAAAACTTTATTTTGCCTTTGTAAACATATTTAAACAGTCTTTTATACCTGTTAAAAAAGAAGCATCCCGGACAAGTCACAAAAAGCCAAAAACCTTGTACTTGCCGGAATACTTCTATTTTTGTTTTGTGGGAACTGAATTTGCTTATTTCCCGACAGCCACTGTTGCATTAGGATCATATTCCAGAATGTCTCCCGGCTGGCAATTTAATGCCTCGCATATTGCTTCCAGCGTTGAAAAGCGTATCGCACTGACCTTTCCGGTCTTTATCTTTGAGAGATTTACATTTGAAATACCGACTCGCTCAGATAATTCATTCAAGCTCATCTTACGGTCTGCCATAACCCTGTCAAGCCTTAGTATTATCTTTCCCATCAGCAAGCCCTCCTTACAACAGTTCATCCACTTCAGTCTGTAGTGCCACTCCATATTCAAGAATTGAATAAATACACCAAAGAAGCAGGGCGCCAACTATGCACAGTCCAACTCCAAGGTAAGCCGCAATAAGAACAGTGATGATGATAAATATGTTTCTCAGGCGTTTCAGGATATTTTCTGAAAATGGTGTTTCCTCCTGTGCCAAACTCTTAAATATGTTTATAAACATGTTTAGTATCACTGCAACAACCAGACACGTGATTGCACCTGCAATACAGTTAAATACCATAGGAACAGCATAGTTTCCGGCGGCAAATGCATCCTGATAATTTAAAACAAACTTAAGAGTGCCGTTTCCAATTTGAAGATTATCTGCTGTGACACTTCCTGAAGCTATCGCTTCACCAATATAGTCATTAATCATTTCTCTGTTTGAGAAACATATAATGGCTCCTACAACCGACAGGACTATTCCTACTATTGTGATATTTCGGATGACTCTGACCACCTTTGATGATGTGGCACACCTTTCTTAATTATATCAAGTTTTTTATTTTGTTCATTCATTTGAAGTTCCTCCTATAATCATATTTTATTATCGTTAAATATTTAATGATTATTATTAAACTCAGTATATCAATCTAAGATATGTTTGTCAATAACTTTTTAATGTTTTTCATTAATTTTTTTTCGATAACATAACCTACAGCATACTGATTATTCACCTGAATATCGGGGCTTGAAAAAAACGACAAAATTCACCTATGAAATCATGTAATCGGATCGAATGCCACTGTAAAAAAGCCGGATAGTCAAGAATGAATACACGCCCGATTTTTTGGTTCTCTTGACATATTCCGGCTTGTTTTTTTATTAAACAAGACAACGCTTAACGGCAGACAACTGCTTTTAAACTGTGTCAAAGTACTTTTATTATTCTTATTTTGCCTTTGTAAACATATTTAAACAGTCAGTTATACCCTGTTCATTTGTATCATTTACAACTACAACTGCCACATGATCACCTGACTTTATAAAGACCTGTGTATGATACTGTGTCATATCACCTGAAGTCAACTTTGCATTAAGGCATGGAGCATCTTCTCCTAAAAATTTTATTGTAGAGCTTTCTATCTTTAGGTTTTCCTCACCTACTCCCTCATTGTCCTTCTTTATTGTAGCTACATTTTCATCTATATAAGATTTTATATCTATATTATCTTTTAAAACACCGAACATTACAACTCTTGTATAACTGTCATTGTATGCGTACATTTCCAATGTGTCATCATTTGACATCTTCCTCATTTCATTAAATTCTTCCGCACCCGCCATTACCATACCGGCAGCCTTGGCATCAAACTTTATATCGAATTCATCATTTGTATACACATCGCCGTTAAGTGAACCCTTTATATCTGCTGCTGCGGCACTTGAAGTCTCACCGACACTTTCCGTAATGCTTTCGGCAGCAGCCTCACTGCTTTCTTCAGTAGTTGCCGCTTGACTCTCTACAGTACTTTCAGCTGTAGTATCCGCCTTGTTCCCTTTACCGCCGCAAGCTGTAAAGGACAGTGCGGATACAGTCAAAATACCGATCATTATAAGTTTAAATTTTTTTCTCATTTTTCCTCCTGAATATAATCAACTCTTTTTATACAGTGGCGTCGGATTCATCTCATCTTTAGCAAAATCCGCCTGTTTTAAGGTGGCAAAATCCAGATATACCACTTCTCTTAAAAGGTCTCTGCAACTGTTATAAATATCTTTATAATACTTTCTTACATCGCTGTCATCTATATCCGTTATTATAAGATATGACTTTGTACCTGTCTCATCCACTCTAAGCATCATATCTATTAAATTTATCTCGCTGTGAGCATTTCCGAATGCGACCAATCTCTTTTTTATAGCCGCTACTTCTTCATTATCAGGCGGATACCCCAAAAAATTTTTCTCTCCGCCCTTTGCGACCTTTGTTTCTATTTTGGCATCACCGAACTGACTTTGATATCCGGATGAATTCACTATATTATTGATATTTTCCGAATTCATATAGAACGACTGCGGACCGTAAGGATTGATAATAAATCCGCCTTCACCTTTTAAAAATCCCACAATATCGGGAAAGCTTTCAATAATTGTTTCCATTTTCCAATTTATAGCTCCCATATCCGACCATTTTTTCAAGGCGACCCAGTCTGTAAATACGGGAAGTGCATTTATTCCGCCTTGAAGTTCGATACCGTAGATATCTATCTTTGTATCTTTTTTCAAAACCGTACTGCCGCTTCCTTTAAAATCTTCAGACATTCTCACAGGCAACAGATAATGTGACATTACCATCTCTCTGAAAAACAGATTTATAAAGTCTTCATCATTATAGTTATTATCATATTCGTATAAAAGACCGAGTATATAAGGATTTTCTACAGCCTTGTTCACATCGGATTCTATTTGAAAGTCTATATTTGTAATCAAGGCGTATTTAAAATCATCACCCTTATCTATACCTTCAAACCCTATATTTGCATATGCATCCGTAACAGATTCGCAATCATTGCCTGCACTGTCTATAAGCCTTGCTATCTTTAGATGAGATACTTTTCCGTCTTTAAACAGTACGGTAACATCCTCTTTTTTTACAGTACCGTAAACATCACCTTCAAGCAGTATACTTCCCTCGTCTTTACAACCCTTTACCAACATGGTAAATCTTCCCTTAACTACTTTGTTTTCTTTATTATAATCAACACTTTTTTCGGATGAAAAAGCATCTTTTATCTTATCCCAAAACATATATACTCCAAGTTACTGCGCTTTTGTAAAGGCATTCAGACAGTCTTTGATAACCTTTTCGTCTTTAGCATTTATAACTATAACGGATACATCCTTTCCGGACTCTAAAAATACCTGTGTATGATACTGTGTTACACCGTTTGCAGTCAACTTTGCATTTATACAAGGAGCATCCTGACCCAAAAATTTTATAGTGGTGCTTTCAGCCTTAATATCTCCTGCACCCTCATTATCCTTATTGATTCTTGCTATATTTCCGTCAATATAGGCTTTTAAATCCGAGGTTATATTTACAAGTCCGAAAAGTACCGAGCTGCTGTTTGCAGTGTCATGTGCATACATCTTTAATGTGTCATCATGAGTCTTTTTTTGCATATCGCTAAGATCCTCGGTACTTACCATCTCCATATTTACAGCTTTTGCATCAAACTTTATATTAAATGCCTTATTGGTATATACACTGCCGTCATATGTACCGTTTAAATCTTCATTGCTTGCGCTCTCAGCGGTGCTCTCTACAGTACTTGCAACAGGACTCTCCGTCTTATTTTCAGCTTTACTCTCAACCTTGTTACCTTTACAAGCAGTTATGGAAAGTGCAGACAAAACAATAACACCTACCATTATAAATTTAAAATTTTTCTTCATTTTTCCTCCTATATGCAAAATATACTTTTGCTTTAGTATACCACATAAATTTTATTTACTGATATTGCTGAAATAAATCAAGTCCTTCCTGTGCCGCTTTTTCATCCTTGCCGCTTGATACTATAATCATCATGTAATCATCCTTTACTCTGAAGAGATATTTCTGACACTGTTTTCCAACCGTTGTATCCACGTAAATATCCAAACATGATAATTCCTGACCGAGAAAATATGCATCCGATTTCTTTACTTTTGAACTTTTCAGCTGACTTTTCGGGACTTTACTCAGCTGCTTTTCCATTGTCTCTTTTTGTACGTCCAAATACTCATCCATAGGCATCAACATATCATTTTTTGCCAATGAAACACTGATTCTCTTTGTAGTATCGTTATTGTCGACTGCAAACATATCTATAAAAGATTTACCTTCTTCGATATGCTTCTTTACAGCAGCTAAATCCGATTTATCTATGCCGTCATTTCCCATATTTTTAAGCCCTTCATCACTTACAAATTCCAGACCTGTTTTGCTTATATCAAACTTTATATCAAGCATCTTATTTGAATAAACTTTATCACTTATACTTCCAAGCACAAGAGTATTTTCAGCGTCGTTAACCTCGGTTGTATCCTCAACGGATTCTGTATCCGTATCGGCTTTTGTATCCGTATCTGATTTTCTATCTGTTGTATTTGACTCATCCGATTTACTGCTTTTTGCATTGTTCCCTGAGTCTGAATACTTTTCAAACATTCCCAAATACCTGTCAATATCCTCGGCATTATCACCTCTTATACGAATTTCTATGAAGTATTCACCAAGTTTCTTATATAATGTTGTGTCGGCAGATTCTATACCATCCTCATCTATGATAACATCCACACTCAGCATTTTATCTCCCAGAAAATCTCTTGTTGTCTTTTCTACTTTAGGATTTTTAAATCTCTCTTTTTGCTCACTTCTTTCTTTTTTTACCTCATTGTCAATATAATTTTCCAAGCCGTTTTTCATCTCATGGTGTATATCCTTATATATCTCCACCTCCACATAATTTCCCTTATTTTTATTATCATAAGCTTCCATATCACTTATATAGTAGCCCTTATCAAGTCTGTCATGTACGGCTTCCATATCCGATCTTTTTACCACCTTGCCGTCAAGCCTGTTTGTAAATTCCGCTTCCGCAATCACATCCATATCATTTATATTTCCGTCAAACTTTAAGTCAAGCATTTTGCTTGTATATACTCCGTCAACCACTTCACCCAATAAAATGTCATCATCTTTGAATTCACTTACAGTCTCACCTGATTTTCTATCGGATTTTGCAGTGCATCCTGAAAAGCAAAGTGATAAAGCAACCGCTATCATGCCTAATTTTAAAACTCTCTTCATAGTCTCCTCCAAATAATTTATTCCGCAATTGTAAACATCTTAAATGCATTTTTTACAAATTCTTCATCGCTTCCCATTGCACCGATGGTCGCCGTGTATTTTCCATAAGGTATGATAAGGTATTTTTCATAATATTTGCTGCCGTTATCTTTAGTCTCCACCTTACTTAGACATAACAGTTCCTTACCGTTAAAGTTAATCTTTTCCTTTTTTCGTTCTACATGTGCATTTTCGCCCTTATCAAAGTATGAATCCTCACCGATATCCACTTTTGATAAGTCCACATCACCGTCCAGCAAAACAAGAATCGTATTGTCAAATGTTACATCATGTGCAACCATATCAAGAACAGGCTTACCTTTATCTACATAATATTTTTTATCTTCTTCAGATACTATACCTGACGGCCTTCCGAGAAGTTCCATTTCATAATCAGATGCAAAGACCATATGTTTACCTGTAATATCTATTTTTATATTAAGTGCACTGTTTGTATACACATTTCCTTCTATTACTCCTGCGCAAAAATCTCCTGTCGATACTTTATCCTCTTTACTTTCCTCAACACTGCTTTCTGCGGTACTGCTTTCTTCTGTTGTTTCTTCAATACTTCCTTTAGTTTCTTTCCTGTTTTCTTCTTGTCTTTTCCTTTTGTCTCTTCTTTCAGACTTACTTTCTCTTGTTTCATCTTCTTTAGGTGAGTTCTTTGCTTTTTCAAAATCCGACTCATCAGGCTTTTCAAATATGTCCAGCAAACTCTGTGCATCATCAGAGTCGTATGCGGATACATCTATAGTCACTATATAATCTCCGTATTTTAAAAACAGCTGCTTTTCATAAAACATAGTATCTCTGACACCGTCATGTTCCCATACCGACTTTATTTCAATACCCGGTATTTTCTTACCTGCAACCTTTCCGTCTGTAAGATTAACATATGACTTTTCCATCATGTCAAATTCTTCCTCATCCTCTTTGAACATATCCTCATATTCACGCTTTTCGTCAAATATATAATTGTTTAAAGTCTTAGAGTCCGGAGCCTTACGTATCGTAATACTGACGCTTCTGAGGCCGTCTGTATCACTTGCTCCCATATCGCTGATTACTGCACCGTCCGCTATCTTTTCTTTTACCTCATCCATGTCGGTTCTGTCATATACTGCGTCGTCATTTTCCCCGATAAGCCCTTCCTCATAATATATATCCATATTGTGGGACTTAGCGTCAAACTTCAAATCAAGCATCTTACTAAGATACACATCATCACTTATCTCACCTAATGCAAGCTCAAATTTATCTTTCTTTTTTTCTTTCTTCGTATCTTCAACAGATACGCCCTCATTACGTTTACCTTCATTACTCTCACCTTTATTGCATCCTGCCACAGACAGCATAGATACAAGTAATATACCGCTTAAAATTTTCTTTAAATTTCTTCCCATATTTACCCTTTTATATTTCATTATTCTTACCGCTTCTTCAATGTTTTCATATGATACTATCTAAGCAATATAATTTTCGACTTTTAAAAATACTATATACAGAATTTCTAAATACTCTCTTCATAAAGTCCTCCTTGATGTACAAAGTCTGATAAAATTTTCATATTGATAAAATATATTTTACTAAAATTATAATCTTCATTGATACAAAAATATATTATGCATAGTAACGAAAATACTTCATTATTTTTATAAGATATTACTATAGCATTATTTTAAGAACAGCTTATTATATAAAAATTTGATTTTTAAACACAAAAAAGGCACACCCTGTTTCCAAGGTGTGCCCTATAAGCTTTATTATAAAGTTTTATTACATCATGCCCATTCCGCCACCTGCAGGCATTGCCGGAGCATCTTCCTTAATGCTTGCAACTGCCGACTCTGTTGTAAGAAGTGTAGATGCTACCGAGTTTGCATTCTGAAGTG
>CAUQKD010000110.1:0-7909 GCA_963518365.1 uncultured Lachnoanaerobaculum sp.
CAAGTGAGTTGATAAGTCCGATGTTAGGTCATTCAGGTGTCTCAATAGGGCACATTCTTCCATAGTGAGTATAGTGAACGTCTCGAACCTCGAATCCGGCTCTCTCTCTTGAAAGACCTCCCGGTCCCAAAGCTGAAAGTCTTCTCTTATGTGTAAGCTCTGAAAGAGGGTTGTTTTGATCCATGAACTGGCTCAACTGTGAACTTCCGAAGAACTCCTTAACAGCGGCAGTTACAGGCTTAATGTTTATAAGTGATTGAGGTGTAATAGACTCAATGTCCTGAGTGGTCATTCTTTCTCTTACAACTCTTTCCATTCTTGTAAGACCGATACGGTACTGGTTCTGTAACAACTCTCCTACCGCTCTTATTCTTCTGTTTCCCAAGTGGTCGATATCATCCTTGTTGCCGATATGCTCTTCAATATGCATGTTGTAGTTTACGGTAGCAAAGATATCTTCCTTTGTTATATGCTTCGGAATAAGCTCATTGACACTCTTTTCGATTGCCTTTATAAGCTCTTCGCCCTCATTCTCTTCCATAAGCTTTTTAAGTACAGGATAATATACCTGTTCCGTAATACCTATAGACTTAGGATCACTAAGCTCAGACACATAGCTTTCGATATCTACCATCAAGTTTGAAAGGACTTTTACTTCTCTCTCAACTCCATGTACCCACACTGCAGGAATTGCCGCATTTTGAATAGCTATAGCTATATCCGCATCCACTACGGTCTCAGCCTGTGCAATCACCTCGCCTGTGTTCTCGTCCACTACATCTCTTGAAAGAGTATGTCCCTTTATTCTGTTCTTGAAGTGAAGCTTTTTATTGAACTTATATCTTCCGACCTTTGCCAAATCATATCTTCTGGCATCAAAGAACATTGACCTTAAAAGTCCCTCGGCACTGTCTACTGAAAGCGGCTCACCCGGTCTTATCTTTTTATACAGCTCTAAAAGACCGTCCTGATAATTCTCGGAAGGATCCTTTGCAAAGCTTGCCATAATCTTTGGCTCTTCTCCGAACATATCTATAATCTGTGTGTTTGTTCCAAGTCCAAAAGCACGCAAAAGTACTGTAATCGGAACTTTTCTTGTTCTGTCCACTCTTGCGTAGAAAATATCGTTTGAATCCGTTTCGTACTCAAGCCATGCACCTCTGTTCGGGATGACCTGACACATAAACAACTCTTTACCTATTTTATCATGTTCTATTGTATAATAAATACCCGGTGAACGAACCAACTGGCTGACAATAACTCTTTCTGCACCATTTATTACAAATGATCCGGTATCAGTCATCAGCGGTAAATCTCCTAAAAAGATCTCGTGCTCATTTATCTCGTCCTTATCTTTATTTATAAGTCTGATTTTCACCTTTAGCGGAGCTGCGTATGTTGTATCTCTGTCTTTACACTCTTCTATGGAATATTTAACTTCATCTCTTGCCAACTTGAAATTGACAAAATCGAGGCTAAAATGTCCTGCAAAATCTTCTATAGGAAATATATCTCTAAAAACTTCTTTTAGACCTGCATCCAGGAACCATTGATATGAGTCTTTTTGTATCTCTATCAAATTCGGCATTTCCAGAACTTCTTTTTGTGTTTGGAAACTCATCCTCATGCTCTTTCCGGAAGTTATCGGACGCATCTTGCTTCTATCCATTGACGTTTCACCCCTGTATATTTTTCTGGTATGAATTTAGATTTTTCTATGATATAATAGAAAAACCATTTCATTTAGTTTAGCCTTTTGGCAAGTTACATTATCTGGGCATCTATCAAAGGGCATAAAACCCCCTACAATAGTGCAACTTTCATCTTACTAAAAGAAATCTTATCTGTCAATCCCAAACATTTGTTCTTTGTCATATTTTATATAAAAAATGCCGACCCGCTATGGAGTCGACATCATTTTTATCTGTTTGCGTTGGATGATGTAGCAATTTCAAAAGCACTCAAATCTCTTCTTGTTCTTTGCTTACCCGAAGTATTCTCAGATACCTCTACATTAAATCTGATCGTACCAAAGTTTTCAGAGCTTATCACCACTTCATTGCTTGACTGATTGAATCCGTCAAGTGAAAGGTCAATAAACTGAGTATATCCGTAAGTCATATTTGATGAAAGCTTATATGTAGCGGTATTGCTTATATTATAACCTTTGTTATAAGTAACACCGTTTACAGTCACTGTAGCCTTTCCGGGCTTTATCAGTTCCGTAAAAAGTTTAAGCATCGGCTTATTTGTATCATCAAATGTCAATCTTACATAATTATCATAACCTCTCCTAATCTCCGAACCTGTGATTGCAGGCGTATCTATTTTTGAAGATGTGGTATAGCTTAAATCGTCCATACCGTCTCCCTTAAATACCAGTCTGTCTGCAAGTCCCTTTATCTTCCTTGACTTTATATAGATTACATTGTCATTGTTTACAGCAAAGCAGTCTCTGCCAAGTATTGATATTCTACCTTCTTCAACCTTTACGCCGTTTACTTCTATAGCGTTAAGCTTTTCGATAAACTTATCAATCTTTGCTGACTCACCCTTTAGTGTAACCGCATAGACCTCGGCATTGTTATACTTTGTAACTTCTACCTTATCAACTTCCACATCATTAGTAGCCGGAACTACAGGTGCAGGCACAGTGCTTTTAACGATACTTCCGTCAGCATTCATTGTAAATGCCAAATCCTTATAGCCCTCAGCCTTTACAACAAAATCAAACTTATTGTCTGTGAAGCTGCGTGCCTTTACAGACAACTGACTCACTTTACCGCCATAGACCGAATCATCATGTGCCTTAAATTCTTTGTTGCTTTCATATCCGAATCCGAGTATACCCGCTTTAGCATAATCCTCTCCGTTTACACTAAAACTTGTGACCGCTTTCAAATATTTCTCAAGGTCACCTTCATTCATGCCTTCAAACTTTACTGTAAGCATATCATACATAAATGAGCTTGACTTTTTACCTGTATTTGCTTTAGGTGTATCCTTGCCCTCTTCTGTAGAAGGAGCAACCGGTGTCACAGGTGTTACAGGGCTTACCGGTGTTACAGGAGCTGCATTTTCCTTCTGTGCAATATTTACCTTAACAGACTGTACGGCGTAGTTTGCATCACTTGACTGCAAGTAGATTGTATACTCTCCGGCATTTTTAAAGAGTCCTCCTCGAAGAGTAATCTTTCCGTCCGCTATATCATATACCGTATCTGAAGTATTGCCGCCTGCAAATGCCGACATTACATCTCTTATAGTTCCGTCAGGATTTTGTACCTTTACGCTTCCAAGCTTACTTAAGAAGTCACCCTTCTTAGGATCATCATCCTTAACAGCCTTTATCACTATAGCCGAATCGGTCTCATGCTTATCACTTACATCGGTAAGTTCTATATTTTCAAATGTATCCGTTATATTCAGTTCAAGCTCTATCTTCTCAAAACCTATAGAATCAAGTGCTATCTTATGCTTTCCTACTAAAGGATTCAGATACTTGTTGAATGCACTCTTATAGATTATGATACTCTTACCGTCCGCACCTATCTCATACTGCTTCAGATAGTTGTCACTTCTAAGCGGTGAACCTGAACCGTCAAGCATGATTGAATTAAGATACTTTCCTCCATACATACCGGCTACAAACTTAGCCTCCTGAACCGTCAAGCATGATTGAATTAAGATTCTTTATAAAGTCGGCATTGTCGGTAGTTATTGTAAAGCTGTCCGCAACCGGGGCTGTAAGTCCTGTAAATGTAGGTGCGGCCTCTCCCACAAGATTTCCGTAGCGATATACCGTACCGAGTTTACCGTTCTCAAGCACATTCTTTACATTGCCTACCATCTCTCTTGTCTTTGCATCTGATGATTTTATATAATCTTCAAATGTCAATACATTTCCGTCAAGTCTTGCATCTTTATATGCATCTACAAAGCTGTTTAACTCATAAAGTTTTCCCTTGTCATCTCCGACTATCGCCTCAGGAGTCTGGTCAAACCACCAATTCATTACCGCATCCGAATCCTTACTTCTAAGTCCGATTTCATTTAGAACCATAGCATTTGTAAGCAAGTCATAGTCATAAAGTAAATATCCGTTTATCATCATACTTCCGGTCGCACTTGATGTGGAGTCAGCCTTACCGCCGGACTTCTTCGTAGCACCCGATACACTGTCCGCCTTCTTGCCTGAACTTGATGAACCTGTGTATCCTCCTATAACTACGGATGAAGTACTTGATGACTCTCTGTTTCCCGAATGTGTCTTATTTACTGTAGGAGTGGATATTGCATCAACAGACTTTGACGAATCCTTATCACCTGTTGTCGCAGCCGATGAACCGTCGCTGTTTAAGACTTCAAATTTCTTTGTCATTGTCTTATAGCCCTTGGCGTAAATAGTAGCTGTATACACTCCCGCTACATCTGTGTACACTTTACCTGATGTCTTATCCGTTCCGCTGATATGCATAAGTCCCATTATATTGTACCAGCTGTCATAATGAGGCAACTCTATCACAGAACCGTCAGGCTTTGTAAGTGTCACCTTATACATAACAAGACCGTAGTCATTGCCGAAGCTCTGCAATCCCTTAGGATCCTCTATCTTAAATCTTATATCTCCGCCAACCTTAGGATTCGGTGTTGAACTGTCTCTTACCACCTTGAAATCTGTCTTGGTTACAAGTGATATAGGAAGGCTTACCCTTTTAGAATTCTTTGAAGAACCTACACTTACATAGTAGTCTCCTCTGCTCCTTGCATTGTTTTGAGGAAGCGGAATATTTATAACTCCGACCTTGCCGTACTTTGTTTCCTTACTCTTATTGTATACAAGGTTCTGATTTATAATATTGTGTTCCTCACTAAGGAGCTTTATATTGTTAAGTCCGTCAAACCAAGCCTCCTGCTCCTCATTCTCAAGCTGAAGCTTTATCTTTATATTTCCTGTTCCTATATTATCTATCTCCGTCACAGGTATATAATACTTTGACGGAACTGCGGCAGCAGTTGAATCTGTCTTTTTGGTCTGTAATGTAAATGTTGTCTTTGCAGGATCTTTTCTTACTTTACCTTCATTGTCAAATGTTTCAAGCAGATAATCAAACTTTGTCATATGTCCGTTTGAAAGCACATACTTCGGAGCCTTTACATCAGTCCTTGTTATATTTTTTCTCTCACCACCTGCAAGTTTGATATCCTGAGTATCATTATCAGCCTTACTTACTATCTGCAGTGCCGACGGGTCTTTTACGGTTGAAAGCCACTTTACCACATGTCCTTCATCATCCACCTTTGTCATGCTTGATGTGACATCCGTACCGTCTACAAGCACATTGTAATTGTCGATTGTTCCGTATTTGAATGTAACCACTACATACTGGCCGAAATCCGTATTAACATTTTTTGTATAATTTACATATGCAAATTTATCATTATTTGAAACCTCGGTACTTGAGGTGTTTCCTGCGTTATTTGTAACCTCACTGTTTGAGGTGTTTTCTGCGTTATTTGTAACCTCACTGTTTGAGGTATTTTCTGAATTACTTGCAGTTTCACTGCCTGTTTGGTTTGTTGTTGCACCTTCATTGTTTAAAGTCGCATCAACTCGTGCATTTCCTATTATATTGCTTACATTATTTCCCGCATTAACACTATGCTCCGTATGCTCCGCGTCACCTGTCAAATGTCCGCTGTTAACACTACCTTCTTGTATTCCTGAAACTTGATTTTGTGTTCCGTTACTTACTGTATTATTATTTCCTGCGTTATTTGTTTGCCTGTTAGCTGTATCGGAACCGTTTTGGCTTACACTGTTTCCACCTGAGTTTTTTAAGGAACCGCCTCGAGAACTGCTCACTTCGCTTCTTGAACCGCCGGAGCTGCCTCTTGAGCCGCCCTTAGCAGCTGCACCTCTCTTTTTTGCCGCTGACTGATTTGCAGTATTTCCGACTATACCTGAAACTGACGAATGCCCTTTACCCTGTGAGAACATAACCTTGCCGTCTTTTTCCCACTTGCCGTCGGCATTCACCTTGTAGCCGTCAGGTGTTGTGGTATTTACAAGCAAAGTTCCGCTTTGAATGTCTAAATAATAGCAATATCCGTCTATCCAACTCCATCCTGTAAGCATCTTGCCCTCTTGTATACCTTTAGCAGTATCCAGAAAATACCACTTTCCGTCAACGTCCTGCAACCAGCCTGTCTTCATAAGACCCGTAGAATCCAAGTAATACCATCCGCTTGGAGTCTTTGTCCACCCAACAGCCTTGGCACCGTTATCGTTTATATAACTCCAGCCGCTCTGCTCTTTCTTCCACGATCCGGCAAAAGCAGGTGTAACCTGTGTTGTAGCCATCAATATGCTTAATGCACCGACTCCCACATTAAAAATAAGCTTTCTTTTCATAAATCTCCTATTACATTTTGGTTAGTGGCCTCTAACTTTTTTACTTAAACAAAGGAAAGTTGCACTACAAAAAAGTATTTAAATCATAATGTTATACTGCAACTATGACTAAATACTATTGCAAAAACACTTTCCTTTGCATCTAAGTACTATATTATTGCTTAAGTTAGCTATATCTAACGCATATGAGTATACTAAAAGACTGATTCATTTTCAAGTTTTTTCATGTACTTTTTATATTTTTAAAATACTTAATATATACATTGCAATAAATTTAATATTAAAAAATAATAGACAGTGTACAAAATCATCTGTACACCGCCTATTGTCTGAAATTTAACTATTCTCCTGTGAATTCCGTATCTATATTCACATGTATGTCGTACTGCGGGAATTGCGCTTTCAATATTCTTCTCACATCTTCTATGATAGTTTCCGGCTTAATATCAAAATCCTTTGTAATGTCACAGTATATAGTCATATCTTTTTCATCAATCACTATTCCATGATAGTTTATGATATGTCTTTCACTGTCCTTATAATTTTGAAGCAACGCCTTTATCTTTTTATATCTCTCATCTTTTACATCTACCGCATAAAATCCGAACACTAAGAATACATTATACTTGTCATAAATCTTTGTCTGCGCCTCATGTAAGATAGGATACATCTCTCCTATACTTCTGTTGTCCTCTATTTCAACATTGATGGAACCGGTATAAAAGTCGGGACCGTAATCATTTAATATAAGGTCAAAGCAATTTATAACACCTTCAGTGCTCCTTGCTATATCCTTTATTCCTCTGACCATATCTCCGTCCACTCTCTCACCTAGAAGCTTCTTTATTGTATCCGAGAGTATGTCATATGCAGCCTTTAATATAAACAAAGATATGATAACACCCGCAATACCGTCTATTGAAATCTTTGTAAAGATGTATACAGCCGTAGAAATAAGTGTCACTACAGATACTATTGCATCATTTTTGGCATCCGCACCTGAAGCTTGCAGCGCACCTGAATTGTACTTTATTCCGCTGTTTTGTGTATATGTCCCCAATATTATTTTAGCCACAATTGTTGCAATAATTATTATCACAGTCACAACACCGGTACTCATCTCTTCTTTATGAAATATGGCCTTAGCCGAACTTATAAGTGACTGAAAACCTGTCAAAAATACGATACCGCCTATCAAAAGGCTTGTCAAATACTCGGTTCTGCCATGTCCGAAAGGATGCTGTTTGTCAGGCGCTTTACCGGCAAGCTTTGTACCTATTATAGTAATAAGTGATGATGACGAATCCGTTATATTATTTAAAGCATCGCTGACAAGCGCAACGGATCCTGACAGCACACCGAGTACGGCCTTTAAAACACCCAGAAACAGATTTGTGATGATACCTGTTACTGACACGGCTATTATCTTTTTTCTTCTATCTTGCGCATCTATTCTGAAATTTGATGATGTTACTCCCTCATTCATTTAAAATA
>CAUQKD010000111.1:0-7896 GCA_963518365.1 uncultured Lachnoanaerobaculum sp.
GAATAATCCAAGGGCTACAGGTCTTAGTTTCTCTGAATTTACAAATAAAAGTGAAAGGAAATATTCATTCCATATTGCTATGAAATTAAAAATTGTTACCGTTATAACTCCACCCTGAGCCAGTGGGAACACAATCATCCAAAAAGCTTTTATCGGATGACATCCGTCTATAGCCGCCGCCTCTTCATAGGCACTTGAAATATTGGCAAAGTATGCCATAAGAAATGTAGTTGTATAAGGTACCTTTATAGCTACAAACAAAACTATAAGTACAATTCTGTTTGAAAAAGCATTACCAAGTAAACCTGCTCCTGCCACCAATGTATACAAAGGTATTATTACCATTATGAGAGGAACACCCATAGTTCCCGCCAGTGCGGAGGTGAGAAATTTTCTTCCCTTGAATTCAAATCTTTGTAAAACATAAGCATATGGAGCACATACAAGAATAATAAATACACAGGATAAAACCGCATAAATGAGTGAGTTTACAAAAAATACGGAAACATTTGATGATACCCATGCTTTAACATAGTTCTCAAAATGAAATCCTGTTTTAAATCCTAAAATATCTCCTGAAAATATATCTGCAGTAGTAGACAAACTTGCAGCCACTACCCAACCTAAAAGCACTGCAGTAAAAGCAACCCAAAGTATCAGTATTATATATCCGGGTAACAGTTTAATCTCTTTTGACAAGTTAAAAGGTGCGGATTTTTCTTTGTTTTTCAGCATTTTCATAATCTAACCTTTCTTAAAATTCCAAATCATCATCTTTAAGAACTCTATTGGCAACTCTAAATATAATTATTACCAAAGCGCAAAGAATTATACCTATTGCCGCACCTGCACCTGCATCACGAGAAATCATATCGGCAGTTTCAGCTCCGAATACTTTTGTATACATATACACCATAGGAACCACTGTTGATGTATCTGCAGTTAAAGGTGAGAAAAGCTGTGACCATATAAAGAATCCTGCAATACTTATTGACCACATAATAATATTTGTTCTTAAAATTCCTCTTAAAAGAGGCAGTGTTATATGAAAAAACTGTTGGACCTTATTTGCACCGTCTATGCCTGATGCTTCATAGTATTCCTTACTTATTCTTTCAATTCCGCTAATCCATATAAGCATATGATGTCCTATCATTCCGAAGCAGTAAGAAAATAAAAGTGCATAGAATTTATGCTCAGCATCCAGCCACTGTATTTTTGCCAGACTCTCCAAACCTATCATTCTAAAAAATGTTGTAAAAAATCCATAGGAGGAATTAAAGGCATATTGAATCCACATTGTAGCCATAGCTACCGCACTGATTACATTCGGCAAATATATTGCCGCCTGAAAAAATCCCTTTCCCCTTATTCCGCTTGTCAAAATGATAGCTATCAATAAAGAGATTGAAAGTGTAACTATACCTCCGATTGTCCATATCTTTGCTATATTGATAAGTGACTGTATAAACAATGGAGCATTAAATAAATCCGCATAATTTCCAAGCCCTCTAAACTCCCACTTACTTATCGGATCCGTAATTTCCACTATCTTAAAAAAGCTCATAATTACGGTTCTTATTATCGGGTAAATAAATACTCCAAGAAACAATATTGTTCCGGGAATAGTAAATGCCCAAATCATACTTTTATTGCGTTTCATAAATATTTTCCCTTCTGAAACAGGCAAGAGCCCGGCTTTTAGCTTATATCTTAAATTCAGTAACTATTTAAAAAGGCAGGTCAAATAACGACCTCGTTACCCACCTGCCCTCTTTCGTTCATTTAGAATTTATTTTCCTGCTGCCTTTTTCATATTTTCAACAAATTCAGCACCTGTAATCTTACCTGAGTAAAGCTTAATTAGGTTCTCCTTTAATGCCGGTGTGATCTCCGGATTGCTTTCCGCACCACCCATGATCTCTGTGCAGTTATCAAAGTATTGCTTTACATCAGCCAACTGCTCAGGCCATGAAGGATTCTGTGAATCTGCAGGAAGACTTATACTCTCCTTGGCAAGCTTCTCGTCATATTCACCTCTTGTCATCTTCTCAATAAATCCGAATGCAGCTTCTTTATTCTTACATACTGAAGTAATAGCAAAGCTCTGTCCACCGATCATCATAGCTTCTGTGCCGTTAATTCCGTTATTAACTTCAGGATATCCGAAAAATCCCCATTCAAAATCAGGTCCTGTAATATTTTTAACTTCATTCACAACATATGTTCCTACAGCATACATTGCAACCTTACCGGTAGCAAATTCAGTATTCTGTCCTGTAGGGAATACATTTGAAGCCACAAGTTCTGAGAAATAACCCTTTGAGGCAAGCTCTGCCAAGTCATTAGCTGTTTGTAAAACTTCAGGTCTGTCCCACTCATTGTTGTTAATTGTTTCCTTTAAGCCTTCACTTCCTACAAGTCTTCCAAGATGCATACCGAAAGCCTGTGGTACATATGCATCATCAGTTGTAATCGGAGTTATTCCGGCATCTTTAAGCTTTTGACATACTGCAAGGAACTCATCCCAGTTTGTAGGTACCTTCTCAATACCTGCCTCTTTGAACAGCTTTTTATTGTAAAAATAAGCGTTTGCCTTGAACTGATATGGAATCTCTTTAAGCACACCTTCATTATAGCTTCTGAAAAGCTTCATCATTGTAGGATTTGAACGTGACTCATAATCACTTTCTTTAACCAAATCCTCAAGACTTATAATACGATCACCGTAATTGCTCTTATTTCCCTGTCCGTCAAAGAAGTCAACCTGCTGTTTTGCATCAAGTGCCGGAATCAAACCTTCTTTAATTCCCTTACGTCCTTTAAACTCTACCTCAATTTCCACACCGGTTTCTTTTTCATAAGCTTTTATAGCCTCGGCGATAACAATTCCCTGCGGCTCTGTAGCTTCCCAGTTTGACCAGTATACGAGCTTAACTCCGCTGTAATCAGGTCCTTTAGCTTCACCATCCTTTGATTCACCGCTTGTGCCCTCGCTTGATGCTTGAGCTGCTGTAGTACTTTCCTTGGCTGAATTGTTACCACAACCTGCCAGTACCGACATAATCATTGCGCCGGAAATTACTGCAACTCCAACCTTTTGTAAAAACTTTCTCTTCATATAATCCTCCTTGAATATGTATATTCACATATTTTATTAAACTGTATTCCCCTTCGGAAAACAGCAAATATAGTTCTAAAAAAATCAATCCGCACAGAGATCCGCATTATTTTCAAGAGCGATATCAATTCTGCATGGTATAACATCAGGTACAGACATGTTTTTTATTAAGCAATCTACCATAATCTTAAAAGCCATATATCCTTTATCATAAGGATTTTGGTCTATAACCGCCGACATTCTCTTCTGTTTTAGAAATTCTAAAGTTTCTTCATTTAAGTCGGTACCGATTATAGGTACTTTTTTATTCTTTCCATGTTTTTCAAGTGCTTCAACAAATGCCCTGTTATCATGAGAGGTAAGTGCATATATAAGACATATATCACTGTACTTATCAAGCGCCTCACAGGCATTTTTATAGAGCTCGCCTCTATGATCCATATTCCTTGTATATCCTGTTACAAGTTCTATTATCAACTCGGGTTTGTTTTCTTTTATATAATTACAAAAGCTTTCCAAACGTCCCTCATGAATCTTTGAATCTTTACGTCCACAGGAAACAAGTATTCTTCCGTTACCTTGAGTAATAAGCCCTGCAAGCTCGGCTGCCACTTTACCCACCTGTATTTCTCTTGGCGGAATGCTGATAAGACCTTCAGGAATTTCGATGTGATCGTCTATAACAAGCACTCTCATATCCTTTGCCAACATCCTTTGAAACTGCATGAGTACCTCAGACGCTCTTGTAAAAGAAATTGTTATAACACCGCCATATTCATTCGGTCCCTTATCGGCAATCTCTTTTAACTGCGCAAGTTGCTCTTCTTCGTTATCACATACAAAAGGACTTATTTCTATATTCAGTCCTTTAAGCTCCTGTGCACCTTTGTTAATGCCGAGCCATAAATAATCAAAATAAATCTTTTTCTCCCATTTGTCCTTTGGAAGCACTACAGCAACTTTACTTGTTTTTCTCTTTATTGAGGCTGCAGCATAATTTTCCACATACCCCATCTCTTTTGCCGTTTCCAAAATCTTAGAACGAAGTTCGTTGCTTATCCCTTCTTTTCCTCTAAGTGCTCTGTGAACCGAAACAGCCGATATACCCAATTCTTTTGATATATCCTTTATGGTTACCTTTTCTGAAGCTTTTTTCATAAATAATCTTTCTCCAATCTTTTAAAATCAAAGCTGGATATTAAGTTAAATTATCGTTTGCGTAACCGTTTACTTATGTGGTAAGTATATACCCAAATCACTTTAATGTCAATATTTTTATTTATATTGTATAAAATGATTTTTGCTTTAAAATATGCCTAATTTGCATCCGGAATATAGTCATATTTATCTTAAACTATAGGATATTTCAAGTATTTTATCATAATGAGCATCAAAAAATATCTTATATGCTTCACAGAAATAATTACTGTATAATCCTGTATCAGGATTTAAATCTCTATTGCGCTGACATCCACCTCTGCATACCTTGTAATATTTACAATCTTTGCAAGTATTATCCAACTTAAATGACTTTTCTATAAAGCCGATTTCCGACCTCTTTTTATTGATATCATCCATATTGTTTTCATTGAAATTTCCAAGACAATATTCATCCATAGCATAAAAATCACATGGATAAACACTTCCGTCAGCTTCCACTACCGTCTGAATACCACATACTCCACGTTGCTCACAGGATTCCGCCATATATCCTCCTGCGAGATTTATATAATTTATAAACTGCCTGTTGTATGGATCTTTTCCATTTTTATAATCTTTGTACCACAGATCAAATAAATCAATTAAAAACTTTCCATAAACTTTTGGTCTTAAGGAATAAAGCTTATCTCCACGTACATCATTTATCGGATCAAGACATGCTATGTACTGTTGGTACTTCCATCCCTGCTTATTATAAAATCTGTATATATCTGAAATATTCTTTGCCACCTTAGATGTAACAACGGTAAGAATATTATAATCCACCTTATGCTTATCAAGCAGTTTTGCCGAATTTATTATTCTGTCAAAAGTATTGTCTCCGTTTTTTGAATGTCTATAAGAATCGTGTATTTCTTTTGTACCGTCCACCGACAAACCTATTAAAAAATTGTTTTCTTTAAAAAAAGAACACCATTCATCCGTCAGTATAAAACCATTGGTTTGAACGGCGTTACTTACTTCTATATTATTTTTATTGTACTGTTTTTGGTAAGCCAATGTCTTTTTGAAAAAATCAATACCACATAAGGTCGGCTCACCTCCCTGGAAGGCATAATGTATACTCCCCTCCGCCCTAAGCATAGTTTTTCTGATTGTGTTTTTCAAAGTCTTTTCAGACATAAATCCATAGGAATTTTGCAAACGCTTACTTGCCTCATCACAGTAAAAACAATACTCACAGGACATATTGCAAAGACCTGATGCGGGCTTAATTAAAACAGTTATTGGTGGCATGGGATCTCCTTTTTGTTGGTGTGAGTTTCAGGTCAAATTCTTTTTCAAGTAATTTATCAACTTCATCTACAGAATATATTTTTCCTGCTTTTATAGAAGCATAACCTTTCTTCAGTTCCGTATCGAGTTGCTCTCCGGTCATTGTAGAAACAGACAACGGTGTGGATGTATTTATCATGGTAGAATCTCCTTTTTTATCATATTCTTAATATTCAACTTTGATTATGATTCCAAATACAGTAAAGCCAAGGAAGTCTCCTTTTATGCCTATTGCTTACTCCTATTTATTGGTAATAATATAATTTTCCAAAAGTACTTCTCTAAAGTATTCATTTCAGCATTCTCGTTACATTTACTCTTTTATTTTATATTATTAAAGAGTAAATGTAACAATTGAACTGTAAAATACATAAGATTTCACTTGTAATAATTATTTCTCCACCACAACATAACTTCCGGTTTTATAATGTACATTTAACTTATCATACCTAAAACCCTCATCCTTAAAAGCATTCAATAGAGTATGCATAAAAAATCCATGTGTTATGACTATAGCTTCCTCTCCATCCCTACAAAGCATATTTACAAAACTTTTCGCACGTTTTTTTGTAATCAATCTTCCTTCAATCTGTCTTGCAATATTAAAAAAACACTGAATCCGTCCTGCAAAGTTCCAAAACCGTAACGGAAATCTAACCTTTGAATCAAAAGCGGACCTTAAAGGCACCTCGTTTATCAGCTCAGTTTGTCTAAGGTGGGTTTGTCCGAATATACTTATAGCAGTCTCTCTACTTCTTGATAATGTACTTATATAAATATTTTTATAATTATAATCCGGTAAGTTTTGCTCAGTGTGTTCGACAAAAGAGCTCTCGTATTCTTTGCAGGCTTTATCAAATTCGTCTGAGGTATACCATTTTTTCCATATATATTTTACTTTTGAATGACGCATAATAATTACTTTCATGGTACCTCCCGAATAAGTTATAAGTACATTATTATTTAATAGCTAAATCCGGCAGTTTTAAATATATTATAAATAGCTTTAGTATATCACATCTACACCGGTATACTTATGCTATCAATAAAACCTAATATAATGCAGGCTGATCCGATACAGAATATAAAATTATTATATCCTCTTTTTTATGAAAGTATATAATTTTACCTCCTGAAATTCAGGTATTTTATAACTTCCAATTTTAATACCTGTACTACTATACACCTCTTTTTTAAAGCTGAATATATGTCTAATACCGGATTTTTATTCGATGCTTGTCGATCCGAGTTGAATTCATGAAATCGTCAGACAGTCTGCGTCCCTCAGAATACCCATCATCGGCGAGATCTTGTTTGGACGAGAGTAGATTGTATAAATCCACTCAATTCAAACTTTTTGATACTCTCTTGCATAAATTCTCCTTAATATTATGTTTACTATGCATAAGCAAAGCTTACACTGTCACAACTGTTCCGTTTATTTTGCCTTCAAGTGCATTCTTTATTGAATTCTCTTCGTTCAAATCAAATACTGCAAGCGGCATCTTATGTTCAAGGCACATAACAGACGCCGTCAAATCCACTACGGCAAGTCTCTTGTCAATAACCTCTTGAATAGTAAGCTTATCATACTTTTTGGCGTTAGGTTCAAGCTTAGGATCTGCACTATAAACTCCGTCAATAGACTTTGCCAAAAGTATCATATCCACATCCATCTCAATAGCTCTAAGCACAATGCCTGTATCTGTAGAGAAGTACGGATGTCCTGTACCGCCTCCGAAAAATACCACCTTGCCTTTTGAAAAGCTCTCATTTACCTTGTCCTTTGAGAAAAGCTCAGCCATATCTCCACAGGCAAATGCAGAGTATATAGCGGTATCTATCCCTTCAGAGCGGAATATTTCAGATACATAGATACAGTTCATAATGGTTGCAAGCATTCCGATCTGGTCGGCCTTTGTTCTGTCTATCGCCTCGGAAGTTCTGCCTCTCCAGTAGTTACCTCCGCCGATTACTATACCTATATCACAACCCTCAGCCAGTGAAGGCTTTAACTGCTTTGCAATATCTCTTACCTTTTCTTCATTGTAGCCGCCTTCAGGCTTTGCAAGGGCCTCGCCGCTTAATTTCAACATTACTCTTTTCAAATATGATTTAAACTCCCAGTACTCCTTTGCTAAAAGGCAGTATCTTTCAATATCATCTATATTCTCTATTGGCTTTCTTCCATTGCAAATTAATTTATCTACAAATTTTTTGTCATCTAGTATATAGTTAATTAAATAATCATCACAAATAATTATTCTATGGTATAATAA
>CAUQKD010000112.1:0-7799 GCA_963518365.1 uncultured Lachnoanaerobaculum sp.
GGCACTTAAGTTTATATTAAAGAAAAGGTAATATATTTTAATGCATATTGCATAATCAATACCCTTTATATTATAGAATATAGAATTAATCTTTGTACAATACGATGAAACCGGTTTTAAAATCTTAAGTATTAGTATATCCTATTGTCAAAAACCGTATAAATAGTATAATAAAGATATCAAATCTTTTTCGTGGCTTTTGATTTGATATCTAAGATAATCTATGGAAAATGCACTTTCCGCTCTTGTTAATCTGAATTTCTATAAGTTTCTAAAAACCATTTTAGAGGCCCGTGCATGGGTAACACTTTTCTTTCATATATGCAGTCAAGTAGTTAAGGCTACTTGGCTGTATGTTCAGTAATTCGATATAGAACTTTGACAGGGTTGATTTTTCAACTCTTTTTTTGAGTCAATTTTAGCAAAATTTGCTATTATTGACATAGTATAAGATATGCCTTAGTATTAGAAGAGATTTGTTTTTGTGGCTAGGGACGGTAGAGTATGATAAAAGATTAGATAAGATAGCTTAGCTGTATTAAAACAATATTGACTACATTATGGAGAATAAAATGAAAACAGTAATATTAGCGGGTGGATTTGGGACAAGAATTTCCGAAGAAAGCCATTTGAAGCCGAAGCCGATGATTGAACTGGGCGGTCAGCCTATTTTATGGCATATTATGAAGTACTATTCAACATTCGGTATCAATGAGTTTGTTATATTGGCAGGATATAAACAAAATAAGATAAAAGAGTATTTTGCCAACTATTTTGTATATAATTCCGATGTAACCTTTGATATGAAGAATAACAAGATGGAAGTACATCAAAGAAATGCTGAAGATTGGAAGGTTACTGTTCTTGATACAGGACTTAATACGATGACGGGCGGAAGAATCCTTAGGGCTAAGGGACATTTAAAGGATGAACCTTTTATGCTGACATATGGTGATGGGGTATCGGATGTGGATATAGATGCGCTACTTAAGTTCCATAAGAGCCACGGAAAGACTGCGACCATAACCACTGTAAGTTTGGCACAGCAAAAGGGTGTACTGCAAAAGGACGAGTCCGGTCTTATTACATCATTCAGAGAAAAGAGCGATGATGATTCAGCCATTATAAACGGCGGATTTATGGTACTTAATCCTAATATATTTGACTATATTACAGAAGGAGATGCTACAGTATTTGAACAGGGTCCTATGTTAAAGCTTGCAAAGGACGGTGAGCTTATGGGATTTGAGCATGACGGTTTTTGGCAATGTATGGACACTCAAAGAGAGAAGGAGAAACTTGAGAGCCTTTGGGCAAGCGGTAAGGCTCCTTGGATGAGGTGGAGTGAATAATGAATTTTGAAGAGTTAAAAAAATTTTATAACGGTAAAAGAGTACTTCTTACCGGTCATACGGGATTTAAGGGCTCATGGCTTTCAAAGATACTGATTATGTGTGGTGCCAAGTTAACAGGGTACGCACTCAATCCGCCTACCGATACCAATATTTTTGATATTTTAGGTTTGGAAACAGAGATGAATTCAGTTATTGGAGATATCAGAGATCTCGATCATTTGAAGAAAGTATTTGATAAAGTGAAGCCTGAGTATGTTATTCATATGGCGGCACAGCCTATAGTCAGGGACTCTTATGAAAGACCTGTATACACTTATGAGACCAATGTTATGGGTACCGTAAATATAACGGAATGTGTAAGGCTGTCAAAGAGTGTAAAGAGTTTCCTTAATGTCACCACAGATAAGGTGTATGAGAATAAAGAACAGGATAAGGGATATGTTGAGACGGACTTTCTTGACGGATATGATCCTTACTCCAATTCAAAGTCATGTTCGGAACTTGTTACACACAGCTATAAGAAAAGCTTTTTAGCCGATTTGCCGGTTTCTACAGCAAGGGCGGGTAATGTAATAGGAGGCGGTGATTTTGCAAAGGATAGAATAATACCTGACTGTGTAAGAGCGGCCGTATCGGGTAAGCCTGTGATAATCAGAAATCCTAATTCTATAAGACCGTTTCAGCATGTTTTGGAACCTTTATTTATATATCTTGATATAGTTATGAGACAGGCGCAGGACAGAGAGAGGTTTGAGGGATATTTTAATGTAGGACCTGACGACATTGACTGCGTAAATGCAAAGACTTTGGTAGAGAGTTTTAAGAGAGCCTGGGGAGAGGGTTTTGATTTTAAGATTCAGTCCGACGGAGGACCTCATGAGGCAGGATTCCTTAAGTTAAACTGTGATAAGTTAAAGAAGCTTTACGGATGGAAACCTGTACTTAATGTGCATGATGCGATAGATCTGAGTGTGGAATGGTATAAGGCGTGGAGTAAAGGCGAGGATATGGATGCCGTTACGAAAAAGCAGATATTAGAGTATTTGAACAGATAAAAGTGGAGGAGAGATGTTAAAAAATAAGACACAAAAAGAGGCTCGCAGGGAGATACTTGAACTGGTAAAGGAGTATCACGATGCCTTTCACAATAAAAAGAAAGAGTTTAAGGAGGGGGACAGGATAACTTATGCTTCCAGAGTGTATGACTCTGAGGAGATGGTGAATCTTGTAGATGCCTCTTTGGAGTTTTGGCTTACAGCGGGCAGATATTTTTATAAGTTTGAGAGTGACTTTGCAAAGCAATTCGGTGTGAAGTATGTATCGCTTGTAAACTCGGGTTCAAGCGCAAACTTGCTTGCATTTATGACTTTGACATCACCGCTTTTAGGTGACAGGCAGGTAAAAAGAGATGATGAAATAATCACTGTAGCTTGCGGTTTTCCTACTACTGTAACTCCAATCATACAATATGGTGCTATACCTGTATTTGTGGATGTTACAATACCGCAGTATAATATTGATGTAACCAAGCTTGAGGAAGCGCTTTCACCAAAGACCAAAGCTGTGATGGTAGCCCATACTCTCGGAAATCCTTTTGACCTTGAGGCGGTATCAAAGTTTTGCAAAAAGAACAATCTTTGGCTTATAGAGGACAACTGTGATGCTCTTGGAAGTACTTATGTTATAGACGGGGAGAAGAAATTTACCGGAACTGTGGGAGATATAGGAACATCAAGTTTTTATCCGCCACATCATATGACGATGGGAGAGGGCGGTGCAGTGTATACTTCCAATCCGCTTTTAAATAAGGTAATAAAGTCCATGAGAGATTGGGGAAGGGACTGTGTTTGTCATTCGGGACAGGATAATATGTGCGGACACAGATTTGATCGTCAATACGGTGAGCTTCCTTTAGGATATGATCATAAGTATGTGTATTCACATTTCGGATACAACTTAAAGCCTACAGACCTTCAGGCGGCTGTGGGAGTTGCACAGCTGAAGAAATTCCCCGGCTTTGCACAAAGAAGAAGAGAAAACTATAAAAGACTTTATGATGCCCTGAAATGTGTGGAAGATAAGATTATTTTGCCTGTTCCTGCAAAGAATGCAGATCCAAGTTGGTTCGGATTTTTAATTACCTGTAGAGAGGGAATTGA
Source organism: uncultured Lachnoanaerobaculum sp. (assembly GCA_963518365.1). Taxonomy (GTDB): domain Bacteria; phylum Bacillota; class Clostridia; order Lachnospirales; family Lachnospiraceae; genus Lachnoanaerobaculum. Next base: position 3,515 of record CAUQKD010000112.1, read on the forward strand.
CAGGTCCAAGCTTGTAAACAGATTGGAGTCAAACGGTATTCAGACCAGAATGCTTTTTGCGGGAAATCTTATAAAGCATCCTTGTTTTGATCAGATGAGAGCTGATGGAGAAGGATACAGAGTGGTAGGTGAGCTTACCAATACAGACAGAATAATGAATGATACTTTCTGGGTCGGACTTTATCCGGGAATGAGCAATGAAATGCTTGATTTTATGGCAAAGACGATTATTGAAGGTGTCAGAGAATAATATTTCAAAAGCCGTGTACATTTGTGCACGGTTTTTTACTATATTTGCTATGCAAACATAGATATGATATAATGATAAAAATGTTTTAATTAGTTTTTAGTGGGAGAAGGTATGCTAAACGAAGAGAAAATAAGACAGATGACTGAATTAGCATTATTGAAAAAACGAAAGGGCGAGCAGATGTTTGAGATTGATAATTATTTCAGAGAAGACTATGTGGGTAAACATATGCTTAGGTCTTTTTTTGTTTATACTATCTGTTTTGCTCTTATAGTTGTTTTGGCCGTCCTTTATAATTTAGAGGGTCTGATGTCAAGTGTTAATCCTATAGGATTGCTTTCGGTTATATATATTTTGATATATATATTGGGGCTGCTTACATTTGAGATGATTACATATAGATTTTTTTCAAAAAAATATGACGAGGCACAGAAAGACTTGAAGATATATAATGACAGATTGAATTATTTTGAAAAAAAGTTTGACAATAAAGAGAAGTTGCCAAATAACGGAGGTTAGAATGCTACAGCTATATGTGTTCAGAAACATCTTAAAGAGTTTTTATGCGAAATATTATTCGATAATAGATAAAGGAATTAAATATATAATATTGTTTACAGCTATGATGCTTATCAATATAAATCTGGGGTATCAGACTAAGCTTGCCGTGATACATATACCGATAGTTTTATCGGTAATAGGCGCTTTTTTGCCGTATATGGCAGGTGTGGTTATAGTGGCGATATTTCTCTTGATACACTTGTTCACGGCATCGTTTGAGTTGGCACTGATTGTGGGAATCATATTTATACTGACAATCTTCCTATATTATAGTTTCGGCAAGAAAGACAGCGTGCTTTTGATCCTTGTTCCGATATTTTTTGCAATTAAGATACCGTATGTAATTCCGCTTGTAGTGGGACTTATGGGAAGTGCGGTAAGTATTATACCTATTTTGGCGGGAGTGCTTATTTATTTTACCTGCCTGTTTGCAAAGCAAAATATCGGACTGCTTACAAACACTCAATCTGTGGATATTGCACAGAGATATACACAGGCAATCAACGGTATTTTTTCCAACAAGACTTTACTTTTGTTTTTGATTGCATTTGCACTTGCTACATTTATAGTATATATAGTACATAATCAAAATATAGATTATGCGTGGCAGATTGCAATTGCTGCAGGTACCATCACTCTTTTGGTAAGTATTTTTGCAGGAGATTTTATTTTTGATATATCGCTTCCTCTTTTGGAGTTTATAATAGGACTTGTAATATCTGTGATTTTTGCATATATCTACAACTTCTTTGTATTTTCTGTAGATTATACAAGGACCGAGTATGCCAGGTTTGAGGATGATGATTATTATTATTTTGTAAAGGCTGTACCGAAGATTACTATTACAGCCGCGGACAAAAAGGTACAGTCGTTCAGTACAAAGAAGAAGAACAAGAATAATGGGGGTGGTGAATGAACATAATCACGAGTTTGATGCGTGATGGACTTTCATATTTTCCACATATTGAATTTTTAAATGTAATTGAAATACTTATTATTGCATACATTGTATATGAAATAATGGCGTGGATTACTAAGACCAGGGCATGGACATTGCTTAAGGGATTGCTGATTATAGTAGGTTTTACCATAGCGTCATATATATTACATTTTGATGTTATACTGTGGATAATGGGAAGGATTGCGACCATTGCGGTTACTGCACTTATTATAATATTTGCTCCGGAGCTTAGAAAGGCTCTTGAGCAGCTTGGAAATAAGAATATAATGAATATCCTCGCCTTTGACAGTAAGTCAAGCGATGACGGTATAAGTGAGCGTACGGTTGATGAACTTATAAATGCGGCCTTTACCATGTCAAAACCTAAGACCGGTGCTTTGATAGTGATTGAGAGAAATGAGAATCTGGCTTATATAGAAAATACAGGTATCTTAATAAACGGTATAGTATCAAGCCAGCTTCTTATAAATATATTTGAGCACAACACTCCGCTACATGACGGTGCGGTACTGATACGTGGTAATACTATAGTTTCAGCCACTTGCTACCTCCCTCTGTCAGAGAATATGAGGATAAGCAAGGATCTTGGAACCAGACATAGAGCGGCTATAGGTATAAGTGAGGTTTCGGATTCAGTTACAATAGTTGTATCCGAGGAGACCGGAAGGGTATCTGTGGCGATTGGCGGTAACTTGATAAAGGTAAATGACGGTGAGGAGCTTAAGAAAGAACTTTCTGTTTTATTGGAAGACAGGAAGGAAGATAAGAAGGTCTCTTTATTGTCGAAGCTGTTGAAAGGGAGAGGTAATGATAAAGACAAATAATCTTGTTTTGAAAATTAGCTCTTTGGCTGTGGCATTTTTGGTATGGATTATTGTGGTAAATGTGTCAAATCCTATAGTGACAAGGAACATAAGTGTACCTTTGAATGTGGTAAATGCAAATATTATCACAGATGCCGGTAAGACATATTCACTGATGGGAGCTAATTCGGTAACGGTAAGCTATGAGGTTCGAAGCAGAGACCAAAGCAGAATAGCGGCCTCAGACTTTAATGCGTCTATAGACCTTGGAGATATGTATGATATAACGGGTGCCGTACCGATTGCGGTAGAGGTGGTCAATAATAAGGACCTGATAATCGGTGCGGTGGCGTCAAAACCGAGTATTGTCAGAGTGAGTATAGAGGATCTTCAAAGGAAAGAGTTCACTCTTACAACAAAGATTACCGGCACTCCTTCAGACGGGTTTTCCGTAGGAGAGGTAAAACTTGACAAGACCAATGTGGTTGTTACAGGTCCGGTATCGGTAATCGGTCAGATCAGTCAAATAGGTGTGGAAATAGATGTATCAGGTCTTGACAGTGATGAGAGCGGAAGAGCCGAACTTAAATATTTTGATGCCAACGGCAATGCGTTCGTTATATCGGACAGCAGAGTCAGCAAGAGCTTTGACAATGTAGGATACAGCCTTGTTATGTTGAACGGAAGGACGCTTGCGCTGAATTTTGATGTAGGCGGAACTGCCGCACAGGGTTATAAGTTCACAGGAGCGGAAAGCACTACAAAGTCTATACAAGTAAGAGGTCAACCTGAAGTGCTTGAGGGACTTGATTCCATAACAGTTCCTGCAAGTGCACTGAGTGTTGAGGGCGCAACAGGTGATGTGACATTGACTATTGATATAAAAGATTTTCTTCCGTCAAATGTTACGGCCGTGGGAGATACCAAAGTGAATGTAACATTAAAGGTGGAGGCGCTTGATAAGAAGTCTCTTACTCTGACTGTAAACGATTTGAATATAGTGGGAGCCAAGCCGGGTGTGGTGCCAAATATTGTTCCTGAAAAGATTACAGTGGTGGTATCGGGACTCAGTGCAAATCTTGAGTCTGTGACCAATGAAGATCTTAAGGCGACACTTGATGTAAGCGAGATGAATTCAGGAAGCAATACGGGTAGCCTTAAGTTTGAGCCTGCTACAGGGCTGAGTGTGGATTCATACACTCCTTTTGAAGTGATTATAGGAAATCATACAAGTGAAAAAAATGAAAAGGATGAAACAACAACAGCAGCGGAACAAGGCAGCACGGAGACTGCATCATCTGCTGAAAATTAGGGAGGATTTTGCATGGTTTCAGAAGAGTTGAAGGTTATAAATCCAAGCGGTTTGCATTTGCGACCGGCAGGCAGTTTGTGTAAAGAGGCATTGAAATATGATTCAAAAATAAATATTATATTTAAAGATGCTACGGCAAACGCTAAAAGTGTACTTAGTGTACTTGCCACATGTGTGAAATGTGGTGATGTAATCACTATTACATGTGAGGGAAAAGATGAGAAGGAAGCAATGGAAGCATTAAGGAATTTGATAAATTCCGGTTTTGGCGAAGTAAAGTAAGTAGAGGTTTACGATGAAGATTTATGGTGTAGGAGCAGCCGAGGGTATAGGCATCGGTATTGCAAAAGTAGTCAAAGAGCAGAGTTTTGAGGTTGTAAAAAGAACTGTTTCAGATA